>CAMJLI010000004.1 GCA_946406585.1 uncultured Prevotellaceae bacterium
GCGACATGGGCATGGAAGACCCGATGATGGTTACTGTATTCATGGGTGTAATCAATATCCTTTTCACTCTCGTTGCCATCTTTACTGTTGAGAAATGGGGTCGCAAGCCTCTTCTCATTTGTGGCTCTCTTGGCATGGCCTTGGGCGCTTTTGGTGTTGCTGTCACATTCGGCCATGTTGGCATGGAGATGGTCACAGCCATTTCAATAATGGTGTATTCCGCATCGTTCATGTTCTCTTGGGGACCAATCTGCTGGGTGCTCATAGCAGAAATATTCCCCAATACCATTCGTGGTGCTGCCGTTGCAATTGCCGTGGCTTTCCAATGGATATCAAATTTCATTGTCAGCTCCACATTCGTGCCGATGTTCAACATGCACCTCACTGAGGGCGATGATTTCGGACACTGGTTCACATACGGACTCTATGGCGTCATCTGTGTCATTGCTGCCATCTTCGTATGGAAACTTGTCCCGGAAACCAAGGGCAAGACTCTTGAGGACATGACAAAACTTTGGAAAAAGTAATTTTTTGTTGACTGACTTGGGCTTCAAATCATTGAAGCCCAAGTCATTTCCTACCCATGCATTTCAAGTGCAATTGTTCATATTCCCGTTCTTAGCCTAAATAAACAGTCCACCAACATGAGATTCTCAATACTCGTATTCTTGATGATGTGCTCTTTGTGTGGTTATTCACAGCAAGCAGACATGGCTTCTGAAAACCACACACAGCCTCCATTGCTGATGAAGCGATGTGTTCCTGGAACGAGATTGGGGGATGGGCGTATGAAGAAAACCAAGTCGTCCGGGGTGTATTACCATAGGCCGGAGGGCGCATATTATGTAGGCTTCGGGTTTGATGGCCTTGGGTATCACCAGTCGGTTTTGTATGTATGTCCTTGGCAGGATGTCACTTTTCGTGATAGCGATGCCGGTCATAGAGGGACATGGCATACTTGGACTTTTTCACGCAACACCAACAAGGGTGACTTCTTTGCAGACCCTTCGGTAGTGGTGGGGCCGGATGGCGACTATGTGTGGAAATATGCTCCCGGCAATGACAACAACATGTATTACACTCCCACGCTTACGCTTGGGGCAGACTCTTTTTTCATAGGTGAGGAAAACTACTTCCACACCACCACCACCAATGCTTATCCCGGAAGGATTATGGCTGGTTCGCAAGTAGTCATAAAGGCAGCTGACGACCATCAACGTTATTATTACATGGGAGTGTCGTATGGCAACTCTTCGTCCTGGGGCATAATTGGAGACAACATGTTCGGCACGGGAATTGTGTATGACAAATATGTTTCATACGGAGCGGCTCAAGTTTTCGACCGCCCAATGTCGCCTCTTGCCGTTGACAAGGTGTTCATCCATGGCAATTCCTATTCACGACAGCCTATTCCTCAGGGTGACACGCTCGTATGTTATATTTCCAAATGTACCAAACGGACACTAAACTCTGGTGCCGTCATTTCCGCCCCTACATACGAGTACACGGATACGCTTTATGCTTTTGCTGCCGATACATTGGGCTTTGTAAAGACCAGACTAAGGAATGGTGTGTCTATCTATGAGGGTGATGTGCTGTTCTCCAAAAAGACAATCGGCGAGGGAGGTGAGTTGCGTGATGCTCCCCTGGTTGTTTCTCCCGATGAATTTGACGAGAATGGCTTCGCCATGGTGTTTGTAGGCTTCGACAAACCCAACGTCGACCTTGGCGTTTTCGGGTATTATTTCAATGACGACGAAGACGATATTGAGGAGGGGCAAATGCTTTTCTATGACCCTGACACAGGAAATGAATACATTGACATTTATGGTGCAGGCATTGCAATGCAGGCAGGCATGGTGGCCATGTATGATGCCGTGCTGGTGGAAGATGAAAACGGAGCAAATGTCCTTAGGGTTTCTGACGATGGCTTGACCTGCCAGACAGAGGACTTGCCACCATTGCTGGGGGAGCCGGGTGTTCCCGTTCATACTGCCTTGCCTTGGTTTGACGAAAATGGCACTCCCAACTATGAGTTGGTGGGACTACCTCAGTGGGTGAGGGAAGTGGAGATTGATGAGTCGGAGAGGGATGTCGCCAATCACCAATGCAAGGGAATGGTGAAATTCTTGTGCGAACCTTTGTCGCACGATGAACCTTGTCGTGTGGCTTCGATTACCATACGTGGAAAAGGTGTGGAAAGCAATGTTCCCATAATCCTGTTGCAGGGTGCTGTGACCATGGGGGTGGCTGACGAAAAACCATCATCTGGTAAGCGAGATGGAAAGACTTACAACATGTTAGGACAACGTTGTGGGGCTGGTGCAAAGGGCATCCTGGTGCGTGACGGACGGAAAATAGTGGTGCGCTAAGTCAAGGGCAACAACCGAGGGGGCACACTACTGCCCACAAGAGTGAAAAAACCATCAACAGCGACAATAGTATAGCTTTTTTTTCGTAATTTTGCAACCAAATGCCAAATGGCAAGATTGCAACATGACATTGACAGACATAATAAACTCTTCGCAGACCCAGAGGCAATTCTCTTTTGAGGTGCTGCCACCACTCAAGGGAAACGGCACTGATGCCCTTTTCCAAACCATTGACTCGTTGCGCGAGTTCTGCCCCAGATATATAAATATCACTACACATCACAGCGAATACGTCTACAAGGAACTTGCCAACGGACTGCTTGAGAGGCATCGCGTGCGGCGCAGGCCTGGCACCATCGCCATTGCTGCTGCCATACAGCAGAAATACAACATTCCCGTAGTGCCACATGTGATTTGCAGTGGAACAACAATAGAGAATATAGAGTATGAACTGCTTGACTTGCAATTCCTCGGCATCACCAACCTGTTGCTGCTAAGAGGCGACAAGGCAAAGGACGACAAGATATTCACTCCCACGCCAGGCGGTCATGCACATACCACTGATTTGATTAGCCAGGTGATGAGGTTCAATGACGGCTTCTTCGCCGACGGGACACCCATCAAGCATCCGGGAAAGCCTTTCTCTTTCGGGGTGGCGTGCTATCCCGAGAAACATGAGGAGGCTCCCAATATGGAGCAGGACATGGCGCATCTCAGGGCCAAGCAAGACCTGGGTGCACAATATGCCGTAACACAGATGTTCTTCGACAACCAGAAGTACTACGATTTCGTGGAACGGGCAAGGGCAATGGGCATCACAATACCCATTATCCCCGGCATAAAGCCTTTGGCCAAATTGTCGCAACTGAACATGGTGCCCAAGACATTCCATTGTGACTTGCCAGAGGCATTGGCATCGGAAATGCTGAAATGCAAGACCGATGACGATGTGCAGCGGTTGGGCGTGGAATGGACTACCGCACAATGCCGCGACCTGTATGCCCACGGGGTGTCGAACATACATTTTTACACCGTTTCCGCAGTGAAGTCGGTGAGGGAGGTGGCTGAGAGGCTGATGTGAGTTTTCCCACTTTCTGATGCCATGCTTGCTCGTGCATCACGATGGTGGAAAGCGGAGGGTGAATACAACAATTATCAAGAGATGAAATTTCAAGAAGTCATAGGCCAAGGTGAGGCAAAACAAAGACTTGTGAAACTTGTGGAGGAGGGGCGTGTGCCTCATGCCATGCTTTTCACAGGGCCAAAGGGGTGTGGAAAAATGGCCATGGCCATGGCTTTCGCATCTTATCTGCTTTGTGCCAACAGGCACGATGGCGACTCTTGCGGGACGTGCCAACAGTGCATCATGCTAAGGAAATGGGCACATCCCGACTTGCATTTCACTTATCCTGTGATAAAACAGAGTGGTACGACTTCTGATTACAAGCCTGTCAGCGATGACTTCTCAAAGGAATGGCATGACCTCTTGGCAGATGGGCCATATTTCACCATCGAACAGTGGCTGCAGGCCATGGGGACAACTACCCAGCAAGCCATCATGACAGTCAAGGAGGCTGATGCCATTTCACACAAGCTCAGCTTGAGGTCAAGCCAGGGTGGGTACAAGGTGTCGCTGATTTGGTTGCCTGAACGCATGAGGGAAGATACGGCTAACAAACTTCTCAAGATGATAGAAGAACCGCCTTCACAGACTGTCTTCATCATGGTGAGTGAGAATCCTGCAACGCTACTTGAAACCATCAGGAGCCGCACACAGCTGTTCAGCATGCAGCGAATAGCCATTGAAGACATAGAATTGGCTTTGGTGCAAAAGAGAGGCATAGACGAGGAACCAGCAAAGAAATTGGCAAGATTTGCCGAAGGCAGTTGGCTGAAGGCTTTGGACGCTCTGGATGCTGAAAGCGAAAACCGGGAATTCCTCGCCGATTTCATATCGCTCAACCGACTGTCGTTCTCACGCGATGTGAAAGGGCTGGCAAAGTGGAGCCAAGACGTGACAAAGTATGGAAGGGAAAAACAAAAACGAATGCTTGCCTTTTTCCTCAGAATGACAAGGGAAAGCTTCATGTACAATTTCCATATCCCACAATTGACATACCTCACAACCCAAGAGGAGAATTTCATCAAGAAATTCGCTCCATTCATGAATGAAAACAACGTGATGGAAATGGCAGACGTCTTTTCGGAAGCCATACGAGACATTGGACAAAATGCAAATGCCAGAATCGTGTTTTTCGATGTGGCTTTGCAGTCTACAAAATTGATAAGAAAAAAACAATAACACCGTAGGAAACGGGTAACTACATGACAACATGTCATTTGACCGACCATAGATTATGGATTACAAAAACATGAAATACAAAATCAGCGCCGGGTGCGACAGAGGGTTGTGCCGACGTGGAGTGGGAAGACAGGACAAACAGCTGAACACCTACGACTGGCTTGCTGATGTGCCAGGCAATGCCGATAGGACTGACCTCGTGGAGGTGCAGTTCAAAAACACACGGAAAGGATATTATCATAATGTCAACAACCTTGATTTGAAAAAGGGAGACATCGTGGCTGTGGAAGCCAATCCGGGGCACGACATAGGAGTGGTCACACTCACGGGAGAATTGGTGAAATTGCAAATAAAAAAAGCTAATCTCAAGTCAGCCGACGACATAAAGCGAATCTATAGGCTTGCCAAGCCGGTGGACATGGAAAAATACGAGGAAGCCAAGAGCAGGGAACACGGCACGATGATTCAAAGCAGGCAAATAGCAAAAGACCTGGGGCTGGACATGAAAATAGGGGATGTGGAGTATCAAGGGGATGGCAACAAGGCTATCTTCTACTATATCGCCGACGAGAGAGTGGACTTCAGGCAGCTTATCAAGGTGCTGGCAGAGGCTTTCCATGTGAGAATAGAGATGAAGCAAATAGGAGCAAGACAGGAGGCTGGCAGAATAGGTGGGACAGGACCTTGCGGAAGAGAACTTTGTTGTGCTACATGGATGAAAAACTTCATCAGCGTGAGCACAAATGCTGCCAGGTTTCAAGACATATCACTCAATCCACAGAAACTGGCCGGAATGTGTGCAAAATTGAAATGCTGTCTCAACTATGAGGTCGACAACTATATGGAAGCTGGAAAACGCTTGCCTTCAAGGGATGTGGTGTTGCAAACACTGGATGCTGACTATTATCTCTTCAAGACCGACATACTCGCAGGGCTGGTCACTTACTCTACAGACAAGAGGACAGCTGCAAATCTCGAGGTCATTTCTGTGGATAGAGCCAAGGAAATCATAGAGATGAACAAACAGGGCGAAAAGCCCATGTCTCTACAAGAGGATGGCAGACAGAAGGAGGATGACAAGACAAAAGACCTCTTGGAAGGGGAGAGCATAACCAGATTCGACAAAAGCAAGAAAAAGAAAAAACGCAAGTCGAAAGCTGACAAGAACGCCAAAACCGAAGTGGCTGCAGAACAGTCTGGAAAGCAAGGTGCCAACGCTGAAAAGCAGAAACCTGCAGAAAAGAATGCTGCCAAGGACGAGCAGACTGTAGAAAACAAGGCCAAGGAACAAGCAAACGCACAAATGGGCGAGCCCGTGGGCGATGCTAAAAAGGTGAAAAAACCACAGGCAAACAGACGGGCATACAAAAAGGCAAAACCTGCCGGCAATGGTCAGGAGGGCGGGGCACAACCGGCATCCGACCGACAAGGAAAAAACGAACAAAATCCAGGGCAACAGCAATAAATAGGACATGGCCTGTAAAAAGATGCTTTACCATGGAGCAATCGTGGCTGCTATTGTCACTGCAGCCATGGTTGCTGCTTGCTATCCGAGAACAGCATATTTCAGATTCTTTTCAGTCAACATAAATGGGTGGAGCAGGGACTCTGTGCTGCATTATGATGTCGGGGCTGTGAAGGAAAAGGGGTATTACGTCGAGGAGATAGGTGTGAGGGCTAATGCAGACTATCCTTTCCAGCAACTGTCATTAGTGGTGGACCAGACCGTCATATCCACAACAAGAGAGCATGGCAACATACACTTGAGCGACACCTTGACAATAAATGTCTACGACCAAATGGGCAGGGTAAATGGCAGGGGCGTGAATTTCAAACAGATGATGGTGCCGCTGAAAAGCATTCCTCTTGAAAAGGATGATTCCATCTCAATGACCATCAGGCACAACATGCGAAGGCTCGACATCAGCGGCATCGCAGATGTAGGACTCAGGGTGACAATGCAATAGCATAGAATGGCAGGTGCCACTTGAAGGCGTCAGAAGGCATCATGTCCGGATAAGGTTGCGGCTGGCATCGATGCGAAGGAAAATGAAAAGCAGGATGGTGAAACCCCATAACGAACTGCCGCCATAACTGAAGAATGGCAAGGGGATGCCTATCACCGGAGTGAGGCCAAGCACCATGCCTACATTTATGAAGACATGGAACAAGAATATGCTTAGCACACAATAGCCGTAAACCCTGCCAAACTTGAATGGTTGGCGCTCTGCCAGGACTATAAGCCGCAAAATCAAGGCCAGGAAAAGCAACAACACACCAGCCGATCCAAGAAATCCCTCTTCTTCGCCAACAGTGCAAAAGATGAAGTCTGTATCCTGTTCTGGCACAAATTTCAATTTTGTCTGGGTTCCATTTAGAAAGCCTTTGCCACGCAAACCGCCAGAACCAATGGCTATCTCGCTCTGGTGAACATTATATCCCACTCCTTTGACATCATCCTCCAAACCAAGCAACACGTTGATGCGGTTGCGCTGATAATCTTCCATCACATTGTTGAGAACTATGCTCGCAGAATAGAAGAACACTATGGAACCAAGCGAGAACATGGCAATATACAAATAGTTGCTTACACGACTGCTCAGTCCTTGATATAAGTAGTAGCCTATTAGAGAAGCACACACCACCAACTGCACCCAGACTATGTCGAAAGGTATCACATATTCGGAAAACAGAAGGAATATTATTGTGATGCCGCCTATGATGCTGACAAGACGCATCGCTTTTTGCTTGTCGTTGCAATAGACGTGCACCAATCCTGCCGAGAACAACTGGATAAGCAGCAATACCACAAACTTGCCCAGAGACGTTGGCGTGTCCCAAAGGCTTACCTGCTCATAGCGTATGCCGACAACAAAATAAAGCACCAGGGCCACACCGGTGAAAAGGATGCTCCCCGGCATGCCTTCACGGTAGAACATCAGGAAAAATGCGAAATAGACAAGTGCGGAGCCTGCCTCATGCTGCATTACTATACAGCCCATGGGAATCATTACGATGGCACACGACAACGCGAAGTCGCGCATGCGGTGTATGTTGTATCCGTATGAACTCATAAACTTGCTGATAGCCAATGCTGTGGCAAATTTTGCAAATTCTGCCGGCTGGAACCGTATGGAAGGGGTTATCACAATCCACGACCGCGAACCTTTGATGCTTACAGGGTTGAATATGGTGGCGAAAAGCAACAACACAAGAAGGGCATAGATGACATAGGAGAATGTGTCGTAGTAGCGGTCGTCGAGCATCAGGATGACAAATCCCAGGCAGATGGATGTGCCTATCCACACCACCTGCATTCCAGAACGCGTGGAGAGGCTCAGGATGTCTGGCTCGTTGAATGAGTAGCTTGCACCGCATACACTCATCCACCCAAACGCCAGCAGGGCCACATAAATGGCTATTGTCCACCAATCAAGCGACGCCAGCACTCCGGATTGTTTACCTGTCTTTTGTTCCATACTTCAAATGTTGGCTTTGTATCCTGGCTGCTTGCCGTTTTGAACTTTCCGACAATTCGCCCTTCATGTATTGCTCCATCATCAGCGAACCGATGGGCACGCCGAGTGTGGCACCAAAACCACCGTTTTCCACATATACACAGATGGCTATCTTGGGAGAATTCATGGGGGCAAATCCCATGAACACGGAATGGTCGCGCCCACGGTTTTGTGCCGTACCGGTCTTGCCGCAGACTTCATAGTCACGGCGGTTGGCACTGCGGCAAGTACCGCCAGTTACGGCGCGGCGCATGCCTCTGGCCACCAAGTCATAATAACGTGAGTCACCTACTTCTGTGTAGGCTTTGGTGTAATGTCTGCCCTTGTATGTGGAATCGATGTCCTGGTCTTCTATGCCCTTTACCACATGAGGAGTGATGAACCAACCACGATTGGCTATCGTGGCACAAAGGTTGGCTATTTGCAGTGGCGTGAGGGTCACCTCGCCTTGACCAATGGAGATGCTTATCACGCCCAAGGCGTTCCAGCCTCTTTTGATGAATGCCTTGTCATAGTATGAGGCATTTGGAATCATGCCACGTTTCTCGCCCGGCAGGTCGATGCCCAATGGATATCCGAATCCCATGGTCACCATGTAGTCGCGCCAAGTATCCATGGCCTTTTGCAATGTGCCGTATTTCTTGTTGGTGAGCATGTAGTAAAGACCCCAGCAGAAAAAGCCGTTGCACGATGTGCCAATGGCGGGTATCAGCGATAGTGGGGAGGGGTGCCCGTGGCATCCCACGCGCATTCCTCGGGTGACAAAACCGCGATGACATGGGTAACTGGTGGTGGAGTCGATGATTCCCTCGGAAAGAAAAGTGAGAGCCTGCCCGGGCTTGAAGGTGGAGCCGGGTGGGTATTGGCCCATGATGGCACGGTTGAGAAGTGGCTTCATGGGGTCTTTTGACATGGCTATGTGATTCTTGCCGCGTTGTCGGCCAATCATCATGCGGGGGTCGTATGATGGCGCAGACACCAGGCAGAGCACCTCACCCGTGGATGGCTCGATGGCAACAATGCTGCCGAGCTTGCCCTCCATTAGCTGCTCGCCAAGACGTTGAAGTTCTATGTCTATACCCAGTGTAAGTGCCTTGCCGGGAATGGGGTGCGTGTCGAATTTGCCATCTTGGTAGTTGCCTTGAATGCGCCCTTGGGCATCGCGTAGCAGGATTTGCACACCCTTCGTGCCTCGCAGCTCCTTCTCGTAATAGCGCTCCACGCCTATCTTGCCAATATAGTCGCCAGGCTGATAATATTTGTCGTTGTCAATGTCGTTCTGCGACACCTCTGCGACATCGCCGAGCAGAAGTGCAGCATTGGGGTATTCATATTGGCGAATGCTGCGTCGTTGTATGTAAAAACCAGGGAATTTATATATCTTCTCTTGGAAAACACTGAACTCTTGGTCTGAAAGTTGCGACATGAAGAGCTGCTGGGTGAAGCTGGAATAACCTGGGTTTTTCGAGCGGTCTTGAATGTCTTGCATTCGCTTGATGTAGTATTCCTTGGTGATGTTGAGAGCCTTGCATAGCTCTGTCGTGTCAAGGCGTGAACGCTGTTCGTTTACTATCACCATGATGTCGTATGACGGTTGGTTGTAAACAAGCAGTTTGCCGTTGCGGTCGGATATGATGCCGCGTGAGGGGAATTCCACTTTTTTCAAGAATGCATTGCTGTCGGCGTTGCGCTTGTAGTCGTCGCTCATGATTTGCAATGTGAAAAGACGCACGATGTATATGGCCACTATGGCAATGGCCACTCCTCCAATGACATATTGTCGCTTTCCGAGCTCGTAGTCTTTCATTTCATTCCCAATCTGTTGCGTGCAAAACCTCCTCAAGAGAGGGGCTTTTTAGCTCTTTTTATGCTTCAAGTTGTCGAAGACAAGTATGAGCAATATGGTAATCATGGAACTGCCAATTATACATTCAAGCCATTGAAGCATGTTGATGAAACTGAACATTTCCAAAGTGTAGTAAGTCGTGCAGAAGATGGTAACAAGTACCAAGGTGTAATTGATGAAAGGTTTCATGCCGATTGTAGACATCGACGGGATGAGGTCGTCTTCACCCTCGCGTATCATGAACAAATCCAGCAAGTAGGGTTGTGCCATTGCTGCCAATGTCATAGCTGCCGCTGTCACGCCAGGAGTGTTTGAAAACGTGTCGAGCAGCAGGCCCAATGAGAAGGCCCATATCATCTTTGCCCATTTTGCCATCCCCTTTTTCATCGTTATGACGAAATAGATGTAAAACATGGGCATGGCACAGCCGAAGAGTTGGAAGTGATTGAAAACAAACACTTGGAGTGCCAATAGAATGACAAAGAGCAGTGGCAGCCGTATCAGTTCGTAGTTCATCTACTGGTTTCTTTGAATCTTTAGCGAGTCTGTGGCTTGGCGTAGCAGGTTCAGGCGCTCATTCACGGCGGCGTCATCAATGACACTGACTTCGCGAAGATTGCCAAAATCGGTGGAGAGTTTGATTTCAAGCCTGTAGGATAGGCCGTCCTCAGAGTCGTGAGAGTCTATTACGTGTCCTACAAGGACACCTGGAGGGAACAGCGACGAGTATCCACTGGTGACGATGGTGTCGCCTTTTTCAAATTGTGCATGGCGTGGGATGTCATCAACAAATGCAATGTCGGTGGCGCCACCTTTCCAGTGCAGATACCCAAAATAGCCGTGCCCTTGTATGGCACAGCTGATGTTGGAGTGCATGTTCAGCACCGGTATGACGATGGCATAATGTCTTGAAGCCTTGTAAACCACCCCAACCACTCCGTTGCCACAAGCCACCCCCATGTCTTCATGTACACCGTTGATGTAGCCCTTGTCGATGGTTATGAGGTTGTCTGTCTTGTTGAGAGAATTGCCTATCACCTTGGCATTGATGAGCTTGTATTCGCCAAGTTGGGGTATTGGCAGGGAGTCTACATAGGTGCTGTCGTGCCTCATGCGCTCTTCTGCCAGCAATTCCTTGGTCAACCATAGTTCGCGCTCCAGCATGAGATTTCTTTCACTTAACTCTTGGTTGGTTGTGCCTTGGGTCATAAACGACTTCATCTTGGAGTCTACTTCAAGGCCCATCCCGGTCAGATAGTTGGCCGAGGTGAACCATACGCTGCCCTGATAGCTGTTGTATTGGAATATCAGCACAAGGCTAACGACCTCCAAGAGCACGAACACCAGCCAGTAGTTGTATTTCTTTAGAAATTCTACCAGATTGCGCATGTCGTGACCTTTATCTTATAAGGAAAGAGTATTTGTCTACGTTCTTCAAAGCCTTGCCGGCACCTTTTGCCACGCTATGCAGTGGGTCGTCTGCGATGTGGAATGGTATTTGGATCTTGTCGTACAAACGCTTGTCAAGACCTCGCAGCAATGCACCGCCACCAGTGAGGTAGATACCGTTGTGTACTATGTCGGCATACAGCTCTGGTGGTGTCTTTTCCAATGCGGCGAGAACGGCGTTTTCTATCTTTGCCACCGTCTTGTCGATGCAGTGTGCTATTTCTTGGTAGCATACGGGCACTTCCATTGGCAGTGCTGTGATGCGGTTGGGGCCATGCACGATGTAGTCTTCTGGGGCTTCATCGCCCAAGTCTGTAAGTGCAGAACCTACGTGTATCTTTATGCGCTCTGCCATGCGCTCACCCACCTTGAGGTTGTGCTGGCGGCTCATGTATTCTTGAATGTCGGCTGTCAGTTCGTCGCCGGCAACACGGATGGAGTTGTTGGATACTATGCCGCCGAGAGAGATGACTGCTATCTCGGTGCTGCCGCCGCCTATGTCAACTATCATGTTGCCTTCTGGGGCTTCAACGTCTATTCCGATGCCGATGGCTGCTGCCATGGGTTCGAATATCAGGTAAACGTCGCGACCATCAGCATGTTCGGCGGAGTCGCGCACGGCGCGTAGCTCTACCTCGGTGGAACCTGATGGAACACCAATTACCATTCGAAGCGATGGTGAGAAGAAGCGACTTCCTGTGTGCACCATCTTGATGAGGCCTCTCATCATTTGCTCGCAAGCGGAAAAGTCGGCTATCACACCGTCACGAAGTGGCCTGACGGTACGTATGTTGTCATGTGTCTTCTCATACATCAACTTGGCTTTCTCGCCTACGGCCATTATCTTGTCTGTACGTTTGTCGATGGCAACGACCGATGGTTCGTCCACCACAATCTTGTCATCGCTGATGATGATGGTGTTGGCCGTGCCAAGGTCCATGGCTATTTCTCTTATGAATGAAAAAAATCCCATTTTTTAAGTTTTAACAAATCATTTGTGGATGTCTCGGATTGCAAGTGCGACAGTCGTGGCTGCTCTTGCACCGCTTGTTTATTCTTCTCCTGAAAACCATGAGTGTATGGCTGTGTCATAATGGCTGCTTACGCCAAAGGCACGTGTTGCCAGCAGCCGGCGCTCTTCCAGGCTGGTGGATGGGCCATTCTTGCGCAACATTTCTACCAATACGCTGTATTCGGCTTTGCTTGGGACGATGACAACGTCGTTGAAATTCTTGGCAGCCGCCCTAATGAGGGATATGCCGCCTATGTCTATTTTCTCAATAATGTCTGCTGAGGATGCTCCACTTGCCACCGTATCTTCAAACGGATACAAATCTACTACGACAAGGTCTATTTCAGGAATGTCGTATGCCTGCATCTGTTCGCGGTCGCCTTCGTTGTCACGACGGCCAAGGATGCCGCCAAACACTTTGGGATGAAGGGTCTTCACCCTGCCACCAAGGATGGACGGATATGTTGTCAGGCTTTCCACAGTCTGGCATTCATAACCCAATGACTCGATGAATTGTTGTGTACCTCCCGTTGAGAGGAATTTCACACCACCTGCGTGAAGTTCGGCAAGCAGTTCTTCCAGTCCGTCTTTGTGGAATACAGAAATAAGTGCGGTTTTTATTGTCTTGTTTCGTGTCATTTTACCTTAGTTTTGAATTAGGGTGCAAAGTTACTAAAAATGGGTGTATACATTGCAAGTTTATCACACTTTTTTATTTTTTCATTTGATTATTTGATTTATGTTATTTTTATGTTAATTTTGCAACCCAAATGATTTTTAAGCATTTTCGCTTGACTTGTCCAACCCGTTTTTACAATATATGACAAATGGAGGTGAAATCTGTCAAGGAATGCTGTTTTTCTTTATTAATGATACTTTGGTAAGTATGGGAAAAGTCAACGTTGCCGTTTTTGTTTCGGGCAGTGGAAGCAATTTTGAGAATATTGTAGAGTATTTCAAAGACTCTGATATTGTGGATGTTGCATTGATGGTTAGCAGCAGGTCTGATTGCATGGCCATGGAGCGCGCCAAGCGTCTTGGCATTCCTGCGGCTGTGGTTGGCAAAGCCGATCTGGCACGTCGCGACATCGTGGAGCCCATGCTTGTCAAGTATGGTATTCGCATGATTGTTCTTGCTGGTTTCCTGCCAATGGTTCCCGACTATCTGATTGACATGTTTCCGAGGCGGATAATCAACATACATCCAGCTTTGCTGCCGAAACATGGTGGCAAAGGAATGTGGGGGCACCATGTACACGAGGCTGTGAAAGCTGCTGGCGACACGGAAACTGGCATTACCATTCACTATGTGACTCCTGTGTGCGATGGTGGAGAAATCATCTCACAGTATGCAGTGAAGTTGTCTCCGGATGACACGGTGGATGACATTGCTGCCAAAGGACATGTGTTGGAAATGAGGCATTATCCGCATGTGGTGGAGCAGGTGGCAAGGCAGGTGGCACGTGAAGACCAGACTGCCATGTTGTCGAGAAAGCAGATATTGCTAATCAATGACATGGCTGGTTATGGCAAGGTGGCCACTGCTGCCATGTTGCCCATATTGTCGTATATGGGACTTCCTGTGTATAATCTTCCTACTGCATTGGTTTCCAACACGTTGGATTATGGTACTTTTAATATTCTCGACACCACGGACTATATCACCGGGGTTTTCCCTGTATGGAAGAAACTGGGCTTCAGTTTTGATGCCATCTCCACGGGATTCATCGCTTCCGAGAGACAGGCCCGGATAGTGTCGGAATATTGCAAGGAGCAAGCAGCCAATGGAACGGTGATTTTCGTGGACCCCATCATGGGTGATGAGGGGAAACTGTATAATGGCGTCACACCTTCCACCATACGCAGCATGCTTGAGATGATATCGGTGGCTCATCTCATTTTCCCCAATTACACCGAGGCGTGTTATCTTGCCGGAATGGAGTACAAGTTGGATGGCGTGTCTCAAGAGGAAGGTCGTGCCATCATCGACAAGTTGAGGCAAGTAGGAGCAAAGTCGGTGGTTGTGACCAGCATGCTGGTGGATGGCAAGCATTGTGTGATGGGATACAACCATGTGAAAGACGAGTATTTCAACCTTGAATATACGGAGATTCCAGTCCATTTCCCTGGGACGGGCGACATCTTTTCGGCTGTGCTGATAGGTCATCTCCTAAAGGAGGAGCCATTGGAGGCAAGCACGCGCAAGGCGATGGATGCCGTTGCGATGCTTATAGAGCTTAACAAGCATAATGTGGACAAGAACAGGGGTATCCCATTGGAAAATTTCCTGAATGTCTTGTAATTGTCATTTCCATGGGCATGGGCTATGGAAAGTCATGATTTTTTTTGTTACGGGATGCGTGATTGTAAGTTGTGATGCATGAAGGTACAGCCGGTCGGCCGGAGTGCCGTAAAGCGTGTCGCCAAGGATGGGGGTTCCAAGACCATCGTGGTGAGCGCAATGTACTCGCAATTGATGGGTGCGCCCTGTATGTGGCTGAAGGACAACGTCGCGTGAGCCCGTTCTTGTGTATGTGGTTGCTGCTGGCTTGCCATGTATGGGGTCTGCCATCTGCCTTGGACGGTCGAGTGGGTCGGGACGTAGGGGGATGCTGATGGTGCCTTCGTCTGCGACAGTTGCAGGCAAGTCGTGCTCAAGTCTTGCCATATAAGTCTTTTTCACTTTGCGATGGTTGAATTGTGCTTGCAAGTCCTGGTGTGTTTGTTTGGTCTTTGCAACGAGCAACAGTCCCGAGGTGCTCATGTCCAATCTGTGAACGATGAGTGGCCCTTCTGCTTCTGGACAGTGGCATTTCACAAAGTCGTATACAGATGTGGATTCTTGCTTTCCAGGTACCGAAAGCATGCCGGCGGGTTTGTCCACCACAATCAGCCATTCGTCTTCGTAAACAATATTTGGTATGGCCTCGACAGCCTTTTCGTGTATGTTCTCTTCCACGTCGAGTCCTTGGAGCATGAAGTTGAGTATGGGCAGGCATTTGCCACGACAGGCAGGATAGGAGTGCATGTGTTTTCTAATTTCCCCTTTTGGAGACTTGCCCCACCAAAATTCAGCAATGCAGAGTGGGTGCATCTTGTGGATGAATGCGTATTGCAACAGTTTGGGTGCACAGCATTCGCCACTTCCCGAAGGAGGGATGGGGGTGGACGTGGATGCGAAGATGTCGAGCAGGTTGCGTTCTTCTCCTTTTGCGTTTCTCATGACAAAATGGCTGAAGAGCCATTGCTGCAAGGCGTCCGATCTCTGTTGGCGCTCCTTTTTCAGCCTTCTGATTTCGTCCTCTTTGTTCTCTATTATGGCCTCTTGCTGTGCCATGCGCTGATTGTGGTGTTGCCGCTTTCGGTGTAGTTCGGCTTTCATCCATTGGCTCTCTCGTTGCATGGCAGCCATGGTTTCAGCATCGGGAGTGGTTGTCTGCCTGATGGTGTCGCGCCTTTTCTTGGCTTCTTCCATTTTGGCTTTCCATCCCATGAGGTCATTGTCCCTCTCTTTTTGCATTTTTCGCAGAAGTTTTTTTGCTTGAATGTAGGATGGGTGCCCTTCAAGCATCTTCACCTTTGAACTTATGGCAGATATGGCATTTTCTTCTTGCTTGAAATAGCCCTCAGGCTGTAGGAAGTCGAAGACAGGTGGCACAAAGTAATCCCAGTCGTTGCGGTCGGCGAGCAATCCGGAAAAGGCTGCGAGAAAGCCCAGATTGCCGCTTTCGTCTTCCACCACGAGCACACCGAACATCTTGCCGTTGCTTATTTCCTCTTGCCATTCTCTCATGCAGAGCAGATGTTGCTCCACTTCTTCCATCGCTCTGAGACACAGCGGATGAGGTATGTAGCCCATCGGGTTGTTGAATTTTTCAGGATGGGCAATAGAGGAGTCAAGTGGATGCAGCCTTGTGGTCATGTCATCATTTGGTGAGGGTGATAGCCATCAGTCCGATGACCACATCGTTTGACAATGTCTTGAGAGTGAGGCTCTTGAGCTTTTTGTTGGGATTCAGAGGCATGTTGAGGATTTGTGCTGCGCCACAATCAATCAGTCTTGGTTCGGCACTGTCCGGATTTCCGGGTACACTGTTGCTGAAAGCCCCTGTTTGCACCTTCTCGCTGATGTGTCTCGACACTATTCCACTGCCGAGATGCACGCGATAAGGATGCAGTGCTGGTCCTTGGAAAGCCAGCCCGTCAAAGTAATAGTCTTGTTCTATGGGACACCAGTTTGTGGGGTTTGCCAGATGTAGCGTGTCTGTTGTGTTGTCGATATATTTCACACAAACCATCCCGTTGTCAATCCTGCTCTGCATGTTGTTGGTGCTTCCGGCGAGCAACAGGCAAGCATGGCTGGCCCTGCCTTTCAGAGATATTGTGACACTGTCGGGATAGTTGTCCCAAAGTGATGTATAGATGATGTTGTGTCCTTCTGCCGGCGATAGGAACGACACACCCAGTTTGGTGTCGAACAATCCCTTTGTTATGCATCCTCTCAGTCCGTCGTCTTCAATGTGTGCGTTGCGTTCGGGTTGGCACCATTGGCCTATGCCTTGTTTGGGCAATTGCAGGGTGGTGTAGGGAGGGCGTGGCGAAAGGTATTCGTTTTTGAAAATGTCGTCGACGTTTGCATTGAAGAACTTTCCAAGGTCGACATGCTTTTCCTTGGAGCCTTTTGTCAAGTCTGATAGTCCGGCCTTTTCAATGTCAGTGTTGTCGTGGTTGCGGCCTATGTGCTCTTCTCCAGAAGGCTCTTTGGCCATTTCCCATTGCGAAAGGTCTGCCACGATGGTTTGCTGGCTTGAGTTGTTGCCTTTGAAGTCGACAAATCGTCCGTTGCCCAAGCCTACCCTTATGATGATGTTGAGTGGCTGCTTGAAGTTTTGGGTTACTTTGTATGTCAATTGCTTGCCTTCACGATGGAAAGTGTAACTGAGATAAGGCGTGCTGATGCTTGTGTCTTCCCATTCGTCAGGGAGGGAGTATTGTATGAAACATTGGCCGTTGAGAGCATCCGGTCTTATGCCAAATAGGCCGTTCACTATGGCGCGTGCAGATATTCCGATGTTGTCGCCAAAGTCGCGATAGGCCTCGCTGCGTGCCTTGTCATAGTAGCTGATTTGTCCGAAATTGCCGGGGCAGGCACCCAAGAACATGCCGTCGAGGATGTCGCTTTTCAGGAGCTTGAATCCTTCGTTGCGTCGTCCTGCAATGAAATAAGCCAGAGCCATGTTCATTACTTCTTCATGTGCGACATTGTTGGTGCTCCAGTCATAAGGCATCCAGTCGCTGGTGCTCATCGTGTAGTATTTGTTGATTCCGGTGTTGAAAGTCTTGTCGGCATCAGTCCATTCCACAGGGATGTGTGGAATGTGCCTGTCGGCATATAGTGTTGCCTCCCATGCTTGTTCGGGTGTGCATGCTCCGCAGTCTATTGGCGTGTAGATGGTCCATAGTGCCGCGCTGCCGTGCAGCCTCTTGAGTCCCATGAGGTCTTGATATTCGGCCCAATGTCCTTCATCGCCCATCCATAGTCGTTGGTTCATGGCTTTCAATATGGCCTCGGCCTCTTCCCTGTATGGTGCCGGGTCTTCACCCAGGATTTCGGAAATTCGTGCCGCCAGGAGGTTCCCCCTGTAGTTGTATGCTGAGGAGTGTGTGACGGCTCCTCCGTTGTAGTAGAGTGCGTCGCTTGCCCAGATGCAGCAATAGGCGTCGTATAGATGGTCGCCGTCAGGGTCGAAGTTGCGCTTCTCCCATTGCAAGTGAAGTTTCAGCACCGGCCACATCTTGCGCAAATACTCGCGGTTGGCATTATGGCAGAAATGCCACAGAAGTTCGTCAACGTAGTTGAGGTTCATGTCGTAGTGGCTCATCTTCGTAGGGTTGCCGGGAAGTTTGCAGATATATCCGTTGCTATACATCGGCGTACCCCATTTTTCCGCTGCGCGAGCCAAGTTGAGTGCGCTGTCTTGTGCCGGGTGGGGTATGGTAGGCGGTACGTTTGTCACCATGCTTTTTGCATACGCGTCGAAATGTGACACGGCACGGTCGTCCCATCCCAGGACGTCGGCCACGTATGCTGCACGCCATCCTGCCAGGGGAGTTCTCCAACCGATGCATCCATGCAGCCACGTCTCGCCATCCCACAATCCGTCGGCTGCTGCTGCGAGATTTGCTCCGAGGGTGTTGATGAATGGGTCGGGGGTGTTGATCCTCAGCCTGCCTGCGATTTCCTTTCGCGTGGCTTCTTCTTTTTCGAATCGTTGTGCTCCTGAAGGGTCGGTTGTGAGTTGTCGTGTTGGTGTGAGAAGTATGTAGGTGTCGCTGTCGCAAGTCCATCGCAGTTCTTGCAGGGCGGGTCCGGAGGCCTCATAACTGCTTCTTGGTTCGAGCCCATAGTCGCCTTCGCGTGTCATTTTGGGCTTTTTCACCTTGCAGGCAATGGCGTGGAATGATGGTGGGAGTTTGAAGCCTTCGGCATGGAATTTCCAAATGGCTCCTTCCTCATTGTATGTGGCCAAGACCGTTACTTGCACCTTGCCTTTGCCCCAATTGTTGTCGCCTATGGTGTATGTGCGTTTCCCGCCTTGGTAGCGTGCCTCGCAGTAAGATGTGGAGTCGAGTGCGGTGATGTGTCCGTCGGTTTCTATCTTGAATGCTATGTTGAGGCTGTTCTCCCTATCGTAAGAGGCAAATATTGGACGGTCGCTTGTCTCTATTCTCATTCTTGTATGCGAGCCGTAGAGAGCGCGTGTATATCGGTTGTTGCCGTTCACGCATACTATGTCGCCTTTGTCGGGGTAATAGTTGGCGTTGCGTGGTGGCTTTTTCCCATGGTCGCTGGCGGAGGCTATCAAGCAGAATGCCATCAGTGTTGTTGCGAGGGTGAGGCGGGGATTCATGAAGTTTGTGGTTGGGTTATTCTACTATGCAAGAAGTCAAAGGCCATTCCATGATGGCTGAGATTTGTGGTATTAGAGACATTGCTATCTTGCGTTGTCCTTGGTAGTTGGGATGGTAGTCGGCTCCCATGTCGTGTTCCACTGTCACTATGTCGCTCAATGGGTTTGCCATGAACACATCTTTCATGTTGGCTACACGTTCCTTGAGCAACTTCAGGCATGCTTGAAGGTAGCGATTGGCCGAATGTGGCGTGACGCAAAGCACTTTCACGCCAGGGTATTTTTGCTGTATGGTTTTTATCATTTCCATGTAAGCACCCACATACTGTTCGTCTGTGGGAATGGGGCCTGGCGAGAAGTCGTTTGTTCCAAGGTTTATGATTGCAAGTTGTGGTCGGTAGAGGTCGAAATTGTATGCCTCTGTGCCATGGTCGTCGAAAGTCTGAGTATAACGTGTCGACATGTTCACGTCGGCTATCTGTGTGGGACTGGCCCAGTTGCGCACCATGCCCTGTCCGGAATGTGCTGTCAGTGCATAGTCTGTGTCAAAGTAGCGTGCTATGATGCAGCCGTATGCCTTGTCGCAGTTTTCTGTGTCCACAGAGAAGGGGTCGGTGGCCTTCTCGCTCTCGGTGCCATATCCGCAGGTGTAAGAGTCGCCATAGATTTCTATCATCCGTTCCTTTCGTTCCACAGGATTCAATGTCCCACCTTTTGCCAAAACAAATTGGTGTATGGTGGTGCATCCATTTTGTCCTTCGGTGCATTTTTGCAACCGTAGCAAGTGGGTGCCTCTGGAAAGTTTCTCGGCAAGTACGATGCGTTGCGGTTGTGCACCTGTGATTTTCAGTTTCCTCACCCATTTCCCATCGATGAAGAGGTTGTGCCATGATGTGTCTGTTTCTGAAACATCAATGGCGATGTAGCCTCCTGTGAAATAGGTCTGCAGATAGACTCCTGTCCAGTCGTAACTCACT
Organism: uncultured Prevotellaceae bacterium; assembly: GCA_946406585.1. The sequence goes on from CAMJLI010000004.1 coordinate 20,388, forward strand.
GTTCCATCGCCGTGTGTGGCTATCCTGCCAGTGTAGGTTATGCCAGTGTGGTTTGCCGGGAATGTTATTTGACTGGCTGCCTGTACGATGGCAAAGGCAAGTAGGGCCATCAGGCTGGTGATACATCTTTTCATTGTTCTTGTGATTGTTCTTTAATGTCAGTTTGTTATCTCAATGTTTTGTTTTATGGAAATGTTTTCAGTCTTCGTCGAGGTCGAAGAGGTCTTCGAAAATGTCGTCGTCGGGGTATTCATCAAATTCGCCGTTGGCAAACTCTTGAATGTCGGATATGATGTCGTCCATCAGGATGAAGGTGTCTTCCATGTCGTATTCTTCATCGTTCATCTTCTCTACCAAGTCCTCATAGTCTTCAATCTCTATGTTGGGCACTTCTGTTGTGTCATAGATTTTCTTGAGCAGAGGCAGTGTCTCTTTGGCTTTCACTTTGGCGAGTGTGCTGGCATAATGGTCCACGTTGGTCATGTCGCCGCCTTCCATGCCTATTCTTTGGCAAAGCCTCAGGTAGTTGCTGATGTAGTTCAGCGACTTGAGTTTTAGTCCTGGCTCGTTGGCATAGATGTATGCTAAAGCATCAAAAACCATTATTTTGGCATATGGGATGAAGCACGTGGCACGAAGATAGTCATCCAATTTGTCCATCTGTTGTTTGCCCAGTTCGTAGATGATGGCAGAACCGGTCTCTTCTTCACCCATTGAGTATATGAACTGCATGATGTCTGATTTTTGCTTGAGGGTTTCGAGGGCAACATCGAGCAGGAAGTCTAAATGGAAGTGTGCCATGAGCCAGAAGATGCCATATAGCGGATAGGCATATTCTGAATTGTCGAATCTTTCGGGGGTGTCTATGTCGTTGTTTAAGTATGCGAGGTAACGGAAGACGAAGTTTTTCAGGTCATTGGCCAATTTGTTCTTGTCCATGTCTTTCGCTTTCTCTGCCAAATTCAGGCAGATGTCGTGTATTTCTATTTCAAGATCGGTTTGTGTCAATGGCTTTAGCCATTTTGCAATTGGCCGTGACATCTTGCCGTAGTCTGGGCGGTCGTATTTATACCAGATGCTGTCCATCATCTCATTGTAGTCAAACTCGTTGCTTAGCAAGTCTTTCACAATTTCCTTTTGGTCATCATCGAGCATGTCGAATTTTTTTTCCAATCGCTTGACAATTTCAAGCCAGCTGTTGGTCGTGTTGTCGTCGTGTGGCATATATTTGTGTGGGTAATAAATAATATCTGTAACTGTTTTGGTTGTTGGCTTGACGAAGTAGCATGTACTCCGACGCTACAAATATAGGTATTTTTTTCGGTTCTTCTTGCTTGGTTGTTTTCCTTTTTTTGCTAATTTTGCATCCAAACCTCTATAATATGAACATAGCTATCATTTTGGCTGGTGGAAGCGGGTCGCGACTGGGTGGTGATTTGCCCAAGCAGTTTCTTGAAGTGGCGGGAAAGACCATCATCGAGCATACCATTGATGTTTTCGATACATGCAGCATGGTTGACGAGATAGCTGTCGTCAGCCGTCAGGACTTTATCCAGGAAGTGGAGAGAATAGTGGCGGACAACCATTTTTCTAAAGTTCGGAGAGTGTTGCCTGGTGGCAAGGAGCGTTACCATTCCAGCCTATCGGCACTTCAGGCTTATAAGGATGATGCCGACAACTTGCTTTTCCATGATGCCGTGCGACCTCTGGTCAGTCATCGCATCATAGCCGACTGCATTGCGGCTCTTGAAAGGTATCGTGCTGTTAATGTGGCTGTTCCAACCACCGACACCATCGTTCAGGTGGATGATGACAACTGCATCGTGGGTGTCCCGCCAAGAAAGTATCTGCGCAACAGCCAGACACCTCAGTGTTTCAAAAGGGGAGTGATAGCCCAGGCATATCAGTTGGCATTGCAAGACCCCGGCTTCACAACAACTGATGATTGTGGGGTGGTGAGGAGATACTTGCCAAATGAGCCTGTCTATGTGGTGAATGGTGAAAACACCAATCTGAAGTTGACCTACAAGGAAGACCTTTTCTTGTTCGAGCACCTTTTGAAGTCGAGGATTCTCAACTCGTCTGCACAATAGTTCCGGGCTTCATACCAGGTCGGCAATTCAGGGTTTATGGCATTAAAAAATCCCCACTCATGAGTAGTGGGGATTTTTGCAATCTTTATTTGGGATTGGGATGCATGGTGATGGACCGTGCGCCCCCATCTTGTGTTGTCAGTCGAAGTCGTTGCGGTCGAGACTGTCGTTGAAATCGCGTGGCTCATGGTCTGCCATTGGGTCGCGGAAATCATTGTGCCTCGGCTGGCGTTGTGCATTGCCGCGGTTGGCATTGGGACGGTTGTTGCCGTTTGGACGATTATTCCCATTGGGGCGGCTGCCGCGTTCTGGACGCTGGCGGCGCTCCCTTTCGGCATAGCCTTCTGGTTTTGGCTCAAGCACGCGGTGCGAGAGTTTGTATTTGCCAGTCTTGGGGTCTATCTCCATCAGTTTCACCTTGATCTTGTCGCCCTCCTTGATGCCGGCATCTTCCACCGTCTCAAGGCGCTTCCATTCGATTTCAGAGATGTGGAGCAGGCCGTCCTTGCCAGGCATGATTTCCACGAAACAGCCGTAAGGCATGATGGAACGGACAGTACCCTCGTACACTTCGCCAACTTCTGGGATAGCCACGATGGACTTGATCTTTGACACGGCAGCATCGATGCTCGACTTGTCGGGAGCACTCACTTGCACCTTGCCCACACCGTCGATTTCGTCGATGGTGATGGTGGCGCCTGTGTCTTCCTGCATCTGCTGGATGATTTTGCCTCCAGGGCCTATTACGGCACCAATGAACTCTTTCGGTATTTCGAAGGCTACAATGCGTGGCACGTGAGGTTTCAGTTCCGGACGTGGCTCGGCTATTGTCTCTGTCAGTTTGCCAAGGATATGCTCGCGACCGGCTTTGGCTTGCATGAGGGCTTTTTCCAGGATGTCGAAGCTTAGTCCGTCGCACTTGATGTCCATCTGGGTGGCTGTCAGGCCGTCTTTCGTTCCAGTGGTCTTGAAGTCCATGTCTCCGAGGTGGTCCTCGTCGCCAAGGATGTCACTAAGCACTGCATACTTGTCCTCGCCAGGATTCTTTATCAGACCCATGGCGATGCCGCTCACTGGCTTCTTCATAGGTACGCCTGCATCCATCATGGCCAATGTACCGGCGCAAACGGTTGCCATTGATGACGAACCATTGCTCTCAAGAATCTCGCTCACGATACGCACGGTATAGGGGAAATCCTCGGGCACCTGGTCTTTCAGAGCTCGCCATGCCAAGTGGCCGTGACCTATCTCGCGGCGGCCAACAGAGCGTTGTGCCTTGGCCTCGCCGGTGCAGAATGGTGGGAAGTTGTAGTGCAGGAGGAAGCGCATGTAGCTGTGGTCCAGCACGTCGTCCACCAGCTTCTCGTCAAGCTTGGTGCCAAGTGTGCAAGTGGTGAGCGATTGTGTCTCGCCACGTGTGAAGATGGCACTTCCATGAGGCATTGGCAGTGGTGACACCTCGCACCAGATGGGGCGTATGTCGGTGGTCTTGCGGCCATCGAGGCGTATTCCCTCGTCGAGAATGCAGCGGCGCATGGCGTCGCGCTCCACGTCGTGATAATAACGGTCCATCAAGGCCTCATAGTCCTCGCGGGTGAGTTCGGAGTCTTCTGCAATCTCTTTCTCTGCGAAATATTTCTCCTTGAAGTCGGAGAGAATCTTCTCGAAAGCTTCGGCGCGTGCCTGCTTGTCGAGAGCCTGCTTGGTCACGTCGTATGCTGGTTGGTAAAGCTCTTTATTAATAAGTTCGCGAAGCTCCTCATCGTTCACCTCATGGCAATATTCACGCTTCACGTCCTTGCCCAGTTCCTTCGACAGTTCGCTTTGCAGCTCGCACATCGGGCGTATGGCATCCATGGCAGCCTTGAGGGCTCCCAAAAGGTCTTGTTCGCTCACTTCCTTCATCTCGCCTTCCACCATCATGATGTTTTCGGCTGATGCACCCACCATGAGGTCCATGTCGGCCTCCTTCATCTGGGCAAAAGTGGGGTTGATTACATATTCGCCATTGATGCGGGCGACGCGCACTTCGGAAATGGGGCATTCAAACGGTATATCTGAGCAGGCCAGTGCGGCTGATGCTGCAAAACCGGCCAATGCATCAGGCTGGTCGACACCGTCGGCAGAGAAGAGGAGTACGTTGACGTATACTTCGGCATGATAGTTGGAGGGGAACAATGGGCGGAGCACACGATCCACCAGGCGGGAGGTGAGAATCTCGTTGTCGCCTGGCTTGCCCTCGCGCTTGGTGAAACCACCTGGGAAGCGACCTGCTGAGGCATACAATTCTCTGTAGTCGACCTGTAAAGGCATAAAATCGGTTCCGGGAACTGCATCTTTTGCGGCACAAACAGTGGCGAGGAGCACGGTGTTGCCCATACGGAGCCACACACTGCCGTCGGCCTGCTTTGCCACTTTCCCGGTCTCAATGCTGATGGTTCTTCCATCAGGCAATGATACTGTTTTCGTAATAACGTTCATCTAAAATCTAAAAAATCTTGTATATATTTGATACATCTAAAAATAAATCGGGCAAAGATACTCATTATTCCCTTAACAAACGAATCTTTTGCTGATTATTTCATTATTTTTGATTTTATAGGTGGTGTTTGGGGGCTAAGATAGCCACTAATGCTTTTTTAACAAATTTATATTTTCTATATGTGGTTTTTTACGTAATTTTGCACCGAAATTAGTTTTCATATAGTTATTTTTAATTAATTTTACATTTTTATCATGCAGAAAAGACTTTTCTTTCTGGTAGCCCTCATGCTTGTAGTTGCTACAAGTGTGATGGGGCAGGTAACCACATCGGCCATGACCGGACGTGTCACCCTGCAAGGAAGCGACGAGACAGTTATCGGAGCTACCGTGCAGGCAGTACACACTCCTTCTGGCACACGCTATGCTGCTGTGACCAACGTGGATGGAATCTTCAACATGCAGGGTATGCGTACTGGAGGCCCCTACGAGGTGACAGTGTCATACATCGGTTTCCAGACAAAGACGTTGAAGGGCATCACGCTACAACTGGGTGAGACCTACAATCTCAACGTATGGCTCTCAGAGGATGCCAATGAGCTGACTGAGGTCATCGTCTCGGGTAGGGCTTCAAAGTTCAATTTGGAGAAGACAGGTGCTTCTACAAACATCACTAATGCGCAAATAGCCAACTTGCCTACTGTGAGCCGCAGCATCACCGACGTGACACGCCTCTCACCATATGGCGGCAATGGCATGAGCTTTGCTGGATCTGATGGACGTACTGCCAACTTCACCGTTGATGGTGCCAACTTCAACAACAACTTCGGACTCTCTGACAAGCTGCCTGGCGGTGGTAACCCTATCTCACTTGACGCCATTGAGGAATTGCAAGTGGTAATCTCACCTTATGATGTTCGACAGACCAACTTCATCGGTGGTGGTGTGAATGCAATCACCAAGTCGGGTACCAATACCTTCAAGGGTTCTGCCTACATTTATCATCGCAATGAGAACTTGCGTGGCGATGTTGTCGACAATGTCACAATACCTACAGCACGTGAGAAGGATCGTCAGACAATGTACGGCCTGTCATTGGGCGGACCAATCATCAAAAACAAGCTCTTCTTCTTCGTCAATGGTGAGATGACCAAGACCCCAACCATCTCCACTCCTTGGCGTGGCTCTGTGGATGGCGTGGCTGATGAGACAAGGAGCATTTCACGTACTACATTATCTGATTTGGAGAACATATCCAACTTCGTAAAGAACAAGTACAACTACAACACTGGTAGTTGGACAAGTTTCCCCGCTGATGAGAGCAACTACAAGTTGTTGGCTCGCCTTGACTGGAACATCACCGACAAGCATCATCTGGCATTGCGCTACAACTATACAAAGAACACTATCTGGAACGCACCAAACGCCACTTCAATGGACGGTGGCACACGTATGTCGGGCGCACGCATGTCGCAATATTCCATGTCGTTTGCCAATTCTATGTATTCGATGGACAACCTCGTACATTCATGGTCTCTCGACTTGAACAGCCGTCTGGCAGACAACCTTTCCAATCAGTTCTTGGCAACATTCTCCAAACTCGACGACGTGCGCGACACGGATTCTTCTGAATTCCCATTCATAGACATTCTCGATGGTGGTGACAACAACTATATGGCACTTGGCTTGGAGCTTTTCACATGGAACAATGCCGTGCACAACACCATTTGGAACATCAAGGACGATGTGACTTACTATCTGGGCAAGCACAAGATCATGGCTGGCGTGACATTCGAGCATCAGATGGCCGACAACCAGTATATGCGTAATGGTACTGGATATTACCGCTATAACACCATGGAAGACTTCATGAGCGGCGCCGCACCAGAAATCGTATGTCTTACATACGGATATGATGGCGAGTCGAAACCTGCAGCCCGTGTGCAGTTCAACCGTGCCGGCATTTACGCCCAGGACGACTGGACTGTGAACGACAAGTTCAAGCTGACTTATGGATTGCGCGTTGACGGCTTGTTCTTCAACAACACCGACCTGATCACCAACAAGGCCATCTACGACTTGGACTACGATGGCCGCCATATCGATACCGGCAAGTGGCCTGGCAACAGCATCACTCTCTCACCACGCGTAGGTTTCACGTATGATGTGTTTGGCGACAAGTCGCTCAAGCTACGTGGTGGTAGCGGCCTCTTCTCTGGCCGCCTGCCTCTTGTGTTCTTCACCAACATGCCTACAAATGGTGGCTTGGTGCAGTATCAGGCACAGCTTAATGCAAAGACAAAAGTGTGGGATGGCAAGAGCAATGCCGCCACAAAGGGATTCGAGAACTATTCAGGAGCCTATACCACCGATGCCAACGGCAACCGTTATATCGACATGAGCCAGTTCGCCGGAGGTCTGGTGACAGAAAACGGCGTGGCCAACATTGCAGCCTTGCAGAACAAGTTGTTCTCAATGGGATATCCCTCTCATGTGACACCCGAAATGGGTACCGTTCCCTCTTCCATCTCAGCTGTAGACCCAGACTTCAAGATGCCTCAGGTATGGAAGACCTCTTTGGCCGTTGACTATCAGGTTCCTGTCGATTTCCCATTCACCGTGACACTCGAGGGAATATTCAGCAAGAAGATTCACGACAACTGCATCTCCGACTGGGCCATTCCTTCAGTAGGTGGCTTTGCCCGTTTCAATGGTGTGGACAACCGCCCAATCTTCCCTGCTGGATTCCGTACCGGCACCAAGGCTTTCGTACTTGAGAATACAAGCAAGGGTTATGGATGGTCTGCCAACGTGACCTTGACCGCTCAGCCCTTTGAATGGCTCAACTTGATGGCAGCCTACACCCACACCGTGTCGAAGGAGGTGACGGGCATGCCTGGTTCTGCTGCCGAGTCTGCCTTTACCTATGTGCCAACAGTGGAAGGACCTAACAACATCAAGTTGCATAACTCACAGTATGTTACTCCCGACCGCATCGTGGCAAACGCAACTGTCCACGACAAGAGCGGCAACCACTATAGCTTGATTTATGAGACTTGGCGAGGTGGCTACAACTATTCGTTCATGCTGGGCAACGACATGAATGGCGACGGCTACAGCTACGACGCCCTCTATATCCCAACTGATGACGAGGTGGCCAACAAGCAGTTCCGCTTCGTGTCTGATGATGACGCCAAGCGTTTCATGGACTACGTTCACAAGGACGACTACTTGAGCAGTCACCAGGGCGAGTACGCCGAGCCTTACAGTGTATATTCTCCTTGGGTGCACCGTATCGACTTTGCCTACAAGCATGACTTCAAATTGAATGTGGGAAATACCACTCACAAACTGCAACTCACCATGGATATCAAGAACGTACTCAATCTCTTCAATTCGAGTTGGGGCGTCAGCAAATACCTCAATCCTGAAATTGGAACCGAGGCACGCATCCTGAAATGTGAGGGAGTGGATGCCGATGGATATGCCAGATTCTCCACACCTTCATCCATCAGTGGAAAGACTGAGACCTGGGCTCCCAACCATTCTATAGGCCAGTGCTGGTATGCTTCAATTGGTGTAAGATACATCTTCAATTAAGAGTAAAGAATATAAGAATAAAGCAATTATGAAACTGAAATATTTCATTCCGTTCTTCTTGACGGTTGTCGCTGCTGTGTTTTCAAGCTGCTCTGACGACAATGACCCAACTTATTTCGACGAGATTCGCGTGTCACAATCGTATGTGAGCCTGAGCACCAGCGGTGGCTCTACATCCATTGACATCAAGACAAGCGGCGACTGGCAATTTGAGAAGAAATTCAAGGTGACCACCAAGGATGCCAATGGCAATAACGTAGATAATTATTATGAAACGCCGGAATGGCTGTCCGTCAGCCAGACCTCTGGCGGGGCAGGGCAGTCCACACTGACATTCTCTGCTGAAGCTGGTGAAGGCCGCAATGCCGAGTTGCTTATTTCTTGCCAAGGCAAGACGCAGCATATCTACATCATCCAGGGCATAGCCTCCGTTTCCAACGCCACCTGTGCCGAGGTGCTCGCTGGTCCCGACTCCAAGACCTACCGCGTGACGGGTACTGTGACAAAGATTGTGAACACCACATACGGCAACTGGTATCTCAACGATGGAACTGGCGAGGTGTATATCTATGGCACACTCGATGCCAAGGGTGGCACCAAGAACTTCCTGAGCTGGGGACTGGAGGTTGGAGACCAAATCACTGTCGAGGGACCCAAGACCACTTATAATGGTACGGTGGAATTGGTGGATGTGACCGTCGTAAAGATTGAAAAGTCACTCATCAAGTGCGACTCGCTCACCGTTGGTGGAGCAAAGGCTGACGTGCTGCCTCTCGAAGGTGGTGACATAGTGGCTCACCTGACATGCAAAGGCACGGGCGTAGCTGTTGAAATTCCAGCAGATGCTCAGCAATGGCTTGGTGTCGTCTCATCAACAGTGGGTGAGAATCCTATTGTAACCTTCCGTGCCTTGCCCAACACTGGTGGCGAACGTGGCACCACTGTCACATTCAAGACTACTGATGGCAAGAAGAACTACACAGCTGAGGCAACCATCACACAGAAAGGGGCTGTCGTGGCAGTCAATGTGGCAGATTTCATTGCTGCTGAGATTGGTGACGCGCAATATCGCATCACAGGTGTGGTGACAGGGCTTTATTCCAGCGATAGCCAAGGACAGAGCTTCTATATTACAGACTATTCTGGTACGGTGTTGGTCTATCGTGCAGCAGGCTTCAAGGAGTCGGGTGCCAAGTTGGGCGACGTTGTGACTGTTGTTGGCAAGCGCACAGCTTACAAGGACACACCACAAATGGGCTCCGGCCTATTCGAGGAAATCACCCATGCAGTCACCAAAGTGACCATAGCAGAGTTCCTGACAAAAGAAGACAATCCTAATGTCTACTACATGGTCACTGGTACAGTGGATGAAATCGTCAATGAAACTTACGGCAACTTGTATATACGAGATGGAGAAAACCGCCTCTACACTTATGGCTGCTACCCGGGATGGGGCGCCACTGGCGACAACCGTAAGGAATGCATTGCCGAAGTGGGAATAGAGATTGGCGACCAGCTCACCATAATCGGTCCAAAGTCCACTTACAAGGACGTTCCACAAGTAAATGGAGGCATCTATTTCTCTCATGAGAAAGGACAATAACCCTCTTGCATGAATTCTTAAAAGCGGATGCCGGCAACGGCACCCGCTTTTTTGATGCAAAAATTTTGCTGTTCGCCCGACTTTTCCTATTTTTGCATCTACAATAATACATACATAAATTAGTGATATGAAGAAAACCATCATAAAAACGATGACCGTGGCAGTTGCTGCCATTGCTCTTGCCTCATGCGGGAACAGCCGCTTCAAGGTGCAGGGTGTAATAACAGAAGCACAAGACTCTATCGTCTTCCTCGAGAACATGGCTCTCGACGGGCCGCAAAAGGTGGATTCGGCAAGACTTTCCGCCGACGGCGAGTTCTCCTTCTCGTGTGATGCCCCAAAGGATGCCCCGGAATTCTACAGACTGCGCATAGCACAGCAGATAATCAACTTCTCAGTCGACAGCATCGAAAACTTGACTGTAAAGGCATCTTATCCTACCATGATGTCGGACTATGAAATAGAAGGAGGCAAAAGCAACGACGTGATAAAACAACTTTCGTTGATGCAACAACAACTGCAACTCCAGGCACGACAGATCGTCAATTCTCCCGACCTCGGCATCAGGGCAGTTGAAGACAGTGTCCTTAGGGCGGTGAAAGACTACAAGCAAAAGGTGATGCGCGACTATATCTACAAAGACCCCAAGGCGGCATCTTCCTATTTCGCCCTGTTCCAAGGCATAGTGGTGGGCAACTCATACATGATGGTGTTTGACCCAAGAAGGGATGTGGAAGATGTGAAACCTTTCTCGGCTGTGGCAACAAGTTGGGACACCTATTATCCCAATTCCTTGAGATGCCAGAACTTGCACAATATTGCAATAGAGGCAATGAAGACCAAGCGCATATTGCAAGCCAGTGAGGAGGGCATCACCGTGGATGCAAGCAAGGTGACTGAGGCCACCTTGATCGACATCGTCCTTAACGACAACAAAGGTGTGAAAAGGAGTCTCACAGAACTTAAGGGGAAAGTGGTGCTGCTCGATTTCCACGCCTTCTCTCTGGATGGCAGCCAGGGACGCATCCTTGCGCTGCGCGAACTATACAACAAATACCACGACCGCGGGTTGGAAATCTATCAGGTGTCACTCGATGAAGACGAGCATTTCTGGAAAATGCAGACAGCCGCCTTGCCTTGGGTGTCGGTGCGCGATACAAAAGGGGCTTCCAATGCTTATCTTTACCAAGCTGAGGGCCTGCCTCTCGACTATATTATCAACCGAGACAATCAAGTGGTGCTTGGCCCACGGCAGATAAAGGACCTGGAAGCCGACATTGCGAGATACCTGTGATATCAAAAAAGGAGGGCATTTCATAGTTGAGAATGTCAAGAGCCTTAGTCATCTTTGTCTTTTTGTCAAGCTTGCAAACGATGGGAGCGCAGTCTTTCTCCATTGAGAGCGTCAACGACAGCCTTTCCTACCTTGTGCTGACAACCGACAGCACCTCCGACCGCCATAGATTGCCCTGGCATGTCTATCAAATGTGTACGGGTGATGTGGATGGTGACGGCAGCACCGATGCCATGGTGGGTGTCGTCAAGACAACCCGATTTGACCACACAATGGCTAAAAGACTGTTCATCTTCAAGAACTACAAGGGAAGGATTCGCGCCTTGTGGATGGGCTCCAAATTGGGGGGTGTGTTGGAGGATTTCAGATTCTCACACGGCAAAGTCATCACGCTGCAGTCTACCACCGATGGGCGGTATGCCGTCGTGGAACATCTTTGGAGGAAGTTTGGCCTTGGCTTCTCGAGATTCGTCGTGGCCAATGTCTCTCGCGATGAGGCTGTGGCAGCTTTTCAAGCGGAATGAAAGTGCTGCCTGCTTCATGCCCCATATTTTCATTTTCAGACCAATGTTAATCAAAAAATAATTGTCATGAGAAAAGTATTGTCATTGATGGCCTTGCTTGTACTGACAAGCCATGCCGTCGCACAGATGGTGACACCCATCACACTGCCTGGCAAGGGACGTATCAACGTGGAGAACCTCAAAGGCAAGATAGACACCAACATGGACATCTCCCAACTCTCGCTATGCGAATTGCGCGTGCTGAGGAATGCTTTTGCCGCAAGGCAGGGATATCTGTTCAACAGCAGCGAACTGCGACAGGTTTTCAACACCACGTCTTGGTATGACTCATTGGCATGGGACAGGTACGATAATGAGGAAAAGCGGCCACCCATTGCCTATACTCCCAAGGAAACGGCTTTCATCAACAAGATAAAGGCCAGGGAGGAGCAACTCGTCAAGCAAAATTTCAAGACAGATGTGGGAATTGTCAATATGGACAATATCATTAACCCATTCCAGCTGGAGGTGTTCCCTGATGAACTGAGGACACATCTCGCAAAAAATGGCTTCGGAATAGTTGAGGCAGACCACGAGCAAATCTTCCAAATCTATGAGAAGAACGACTACTGCATGTTCCCCAACTTTGTCACTACCGACCTTTATCTACAGCTCTACCATCTGTTTTTCGACACCATGATGCGAAGGGTGGAAGAGGGAAAGCTAAGCGATGTCATCGCTTCTCTTTGCAAGCAGATGCATGGCAAGATGATAAAAAGGGCAGGCACTGCCGACAAGGTGCTTAAAGATGCTGCCGAATGGAATGCTGCCTATTTTGCCGTAGCCTACCAGTTGATGACAGGCAAAAGCTTGGTTGTGCCTGCAAAATATCAAGATGAAGTGAAAACAGAATTGAACAATTGCAAGGCTTCTGAAAATTGTTTGTCCTCCTTCTTGGAATACAAGGACATTTATTTCCCCTACAGCCTGTTCCGTCCACGTGGCCACTACACCAGGTCTGAGAAATGTGAGAAATACTTCAGGACAATGATGTGGTTGCAGACTGTTCCCTTCGGCACCGACAAGCAACAGCAGTTGCAGAGGGCGGCACTCATAGCTGAAGAACTGATGGCCGACGGCAATTTGAGAAAGGCTTACGACAGTGTGTCGGAACCCATAACCTACCTCATGGGCACACCAGACAACATAACAATAATACAGGTGGGGGAAATAATGAAGCGGCAGGGTGTTGGTGCATCGCAACTGCTGAAAAACAAAAATGCCATGCAACGCTTCAAAAAGGAGGTGGAGGCAGTGGGCGACAAGCAGACACGCATCCGTCCGAAGTTTGAATTCTCGTCGCACCACAAAATCAATTTCATGCCGCAGCGCTACCAGCCGGATGGTGAAGTGATGCAGGAAATGGTTGACTGTGAAAACAAGCCTACCAAGCGCGACGTGCCCATGGGACTTGACGTGATGGCTGCCATGGGCTCTTCGGCTGCCGAACGCATCCTTATCAACGAGCTAAAGCAGGACAAGCAGTGGGAAATGTTTGTGCCCAACCTCCAGAAGATGAAAAAGTTGATGACGACCATCGACTGGAATGCGTGTGTCACAAACAAATGGCTTGACGCTCTAAACAAGCTCAATACTGCCAGCGACAGCAGGATGCCTTACTTCATGAAGACGCCACAATGGGATAAGAAAAACCTTAATGCCTCTTTGGCTTCTTGGGCAGAACTGAAGCATGATGCCATTCTATATGCCAAGCAACCCATGATGGCTGAATGTGGGGATGGCAGTTTGCCGGCACCTCAGGTGGTGGGATATGTGGAGCCTAACTTGTCATTCTGGGAGAAAGCGGTGGCTCTTGTTGCAGACACACGAAATGTGCTCAAGCGGTACAAGCTGATGGATGAAAACATTTCCAACATCCTGGATGCTGTTGGCGAGCAGGCACAGTTCTTGCTCAATGTTAGCAAAAAGGAACTTGCAGGGCAAAAACTCTCGGAGGAGGAATACAACCAAATAAGGTACATCGGCGCTACATTCGAATATCTGTCTCTCGAAATGATCAAGGAGCCAAACCAGACACTCATGGGCTGGAGCGATGTGCAGGGCACCGACAAGGCCATTCCCGTGGTGGCAGACGTGCTGACATCAAATGGTGTCAACAATCCTGAAAAGTCTATCCTATATGAGGCGGTGGGTCCTGCCAACGAAATATATGTAGTAGTTGAGGTGAACGGACTGTTGAGGCTCATGAGGGGCGGAGTGTTCTCTTATCGCGAGTTCAAAAGGCCGGTCGATGAACAAAGGATGACCGACGAGGAATGGCAGCAGAAACTGAAAGAATATCCCTCCACAGGAAAGCCCTCATGGATGGAAGAGATAATCGTTCCCATCAAGATGAAGCCAGAAGACAACGAAACTGTCTTCTATGGGACTGGCTGCTGACAATAAAGGTTTTGCCTGATGGGGCATCTGTCTAAAAGCCTGTTGGCAGTGGTCTTGTCACTGCTCTTCGTGGTGCCGTCGGCCTTTTCTGTTTCACCAGTGGAGGCCGACGACACGCTTAGAGTGGTGTTTGTCGGCGACTTGTTGCTCGACAGGGGCGTGCGTGCCAGGATAGGGATGCATGGGGTGGATTCGCTTTTCTCCCCCTCCGTGGATTCACTCTTTGCCTCTTCAGATTGTGTTGTGGCAAATCTTGAATGTCCGGCAACGAAAGTGGTGAAGCCGGTGCAGAAATGGATTATTTTCAGAGGTGAGCCAGAGTGGCTGGCTCCATTGCAGCGCCATGGCATCACCCACCTCAATCTGGCCAACAACCACAGCATCGACCAGGGCCGTGAAGGGTTGATGTCCACCATCGACAACATCTTGGAAACAGGCATGACACCCATTGGGGCGGGTGCAAACATGCAGGAGGCGGCAAAGCCTGTGCTGCTCGCCGAGCATCCCCGCAAGGTGTGGATATTGCCATCACAACGATTGTCGCTGGAGAATTTTCCATACTTGCCCGATAGACCATGTGTCAGTCAAGAAGAATTCCCGCAACTGCTGCAAAGGGTGGAGCGGTTGCGGGAATCCTATCCCGAAAGTGTCATCATCGTGACACTGCATTGGGGCGGCGAGAATACCATGAAACCGATACTGCAGCAGGTGGCTGAGGCTCATCAACTGGTGAATGCAGGGGCCGACATCATCATCGGGCATCATTCACACACCATGCAGACGGTGGAGATATTCAAGGGAAAACCTATATATTACAGCATCGGCAATTTCATTTTCGATGCAAGAAGACCTTTCCACGACAAGGCGTGCGCCGTGATGATGGACATCTCTGCAGACAGCGTGTCGGTGAGCACCATTCCCATTTCCATCAACGATTGCGTGCCGCAAGTGGATAAGTGATTTCTCATTTGTCAGAAGTCCATTGCCATGCGGCTCGACTCCTCCTCGGAAAGTTCGGTTATCTTTGTGGACATCACCCTGTAGACCCGTTGGCATAGGTTGAGCACTGTGGGACGGTGTGTTGTCACTATGCAGGTCTTGTCAGGCCGCTGTCTTACTATGTTCTTCAATACTGCGCGCTCAGTGGTGACGTCCAGGGCCGATGTAGCCTCGTCAAGTAGCATCACGGGAGCATCGCGCAACACGGCACGTGCAATGGCTATGCGCTGGGCCTGTCCTTCTGAGAGTCCGCGGCCACGCTCGCCCAAGTCGCTGTTTATGCCTTTGGGCATCAGGCTTACAAAATCCCAGGCACATGCTATTTTCAGTGCTTCCACAATCTCTTCATCTGTGGCATTCTCGCGTGCCATCCTCATGTTTTCGGCTATGGTGCCGGAGATGATGGTATTGCCTTGTGGCACGTAAGCGAAGAGATGGCGGGTCTCAATGTTGAGTTCCACCTCCGGACCGTAAGGTGCCTTGATGACAGCTTCTCCACGCTCAGGCTTTATCAGTCCCAGCAACATGCGGATGATGGTGGTCTTTCCCTCGCCCGACGGGCCAACTATGGCCACTATCTCTCCTGGATGAGCCACGAGATTGGAATTGGTGATGACATTCTGGCCTTTTATATATCCGAAATCCACATCCCTCATCCATATTTCAAATCCATGGTCGGCGTAAGCATCGAGGATGGAGCTTTTCTCGATGTGTTGCTCCTTGGGCAGCTCTACCAGTTCGCGCACACGATGTGCCGACACGGAACTGTTCAGGAAGGCCGGTATTATTCCTATCACGCTGCTGAAGGCACCAGCCAAGGCGGAGCGTTGTTGGAGGAAGAGGGTCATCGTGCCGTATGTTATCTGGTGCGACCATAGCAGGTAAAGACAATAGCCGAAGGCGGTGAATTGCACAGCCATGCCAACGAGAGACATGTATACGTTTGTCTTTATGCTGAACCAGTTGTAGTCGAGGGTCACTTTCTTGAAGCGTTGCTGCCAGGTGCGCAGCTTGCGGCTGTACTGTCCCAAGACGCCAAACGACTTTATGGTGTCCATGTTGTAGAAAGTCTCCACCTCAAAAGTCATTACCTGACTGCTCATCTCGCGCATCTTGATGTTGTACTCGCGTTGCTTTCTTATCACAAACCGCGACATGATCAGCAAGAAAGGAGCACTGGCAAAAGCCAGCAATGCCATCACCGTGTTGTAGTGCATGATTACACCGAGGGTGGCTACAAACTGGTAGATTGAGATGATGATGGTGGGAAGCCAGCTGATGGCGTTGCTGCTCACCGTCCCAACATCACCCGTGAAGCGGTTGAGCACGTCGCCGTTGCTGTAGCGGTTGATGGACATCCAGTCGGCGTCGATTATCTTGTCGAAAATGTCGCCTTGTATGTCGTTGTTGATTTTTATTTGAAGTTTCAGCAACACACGGCCAAGCACGTTGCCCACCACAAGTCCGAATAGCGAACTGCCACCCATCACCGCTATCATTATCCACAACTTGGTAACTTGGTAGCCGGTGATGATGTCGATGAGATATTTGCCTGCAATGCTCGACACCAACCCCATCGTAGTGCTTATGATGCCCAATATGATATAGAAGATTATGGCACCTTTGTATCGGCGGCTATAGGTGAAAATCCATCGCCAGTCGTCCAAAATCTCACCTAACGTGCCATTGCGCCATCGCGCAATGAGCATGTCGAGCGACTCAAACGACGTGCTTTTCGGTTGTTCGTTGTTGTCAATCATGTTTTGTGGGTAAGATTATTGCTACAAGACGCACTATCCACGGCCTTATTGGGACAAGCCACAGCCATACGGTGGAAAAAAAAGTCCACCAGGGATGGCCGGGGCCGATCCATTTCCCTTTCCTGCATACCTGTTTCACAATGGCAAAGGCGCATTCTGTAGGCAGCGGCCCTTCGGTCTCCGTCTGGTTGTCGCCTATCAGATACATCCCCTCGGCTCTAACATGGCGTATGCGATGCATTACGAACTGCCCTGTGGGGCGCTCGTAGAACACCATGTCGCCTCTGCGCAAGGGGCGCTGGATTGGGCCGAATAGAATGGTGTCGCGATGGTGAATGAGAAAAGGGGCCATGCTGCTGCCAGAGATGAGAAGACTCACATCCTGCCCCTCTTTCACCAATTCACGCAACGTGGAGACGTATGTCCTTGTATCGATGGGGGGCATCAGTCTACCTCAGCGTCTGTCTTTTTTTCTTCGTCGACGAGTCTGACGCGGTGGCATGGAGTGCCGTAAGCCACATAACCATCGGGGATGTCCTTGGTCACCACGCTCCCGGCGCCTATCACGCACCACTTGCCAATCTTCACTCCTTGGATGATGGTGGTGCCGGCACCAATCCAGCTACCTTCACCAACGGTGATTCCACCGCACAAGGTGGCATTGGGCGAAATGTGGGCATAGTCCTCTATCTGGCAGTCATGCTCGATGATGGCACCTGTGTTGATGATGCAGTGCTTGCCTATGTTTGTGCCTGGCTGCACAACACTTAATGGCATCACCACAGTGCCTTCACCTATCTTCACGTCATCGGATATGATGGCCGTTGGATGAATGGCTTTCCCAAATTCCACACCATGACTTTGCAGTCTCTCCACAATTCGTTTGCGAGAGCTGTTCTGCCCTATGCTGACTATTGCAGGCGTTGGCAGCTGTTCGCTGTTGATGCTGTGTTTCACTTTCAACTCAATGAAATGTTTCAAAGATTTGTCATCGTCGATGATGCCTTCCAAACGAATTCCCAATTGCTTAAGGATCTCTGCTACTACTTTAGCATGTCCACTTGCTCCGAATAAATACATAATTCGTAAAATATTTAGTGTAAAATTATTTTTTAAGAACTTTCTGATTCTCTTATTATTTTGTCGTAGAAGTCGAAAAGGCATTGGCGCACATAGCCTTGTTCGAATCGCGTGTTCACCAAGTCTCGTGCTTTTGATGCCATGGCCTTTCTCTTTTGGGGATTTTCCACCATTGTTTTCATGGCTTTGTACAGGGCTTTGGTGTCGTGAGAGGGGATGATGATGCCGTTTTCCCCTTCAACGATTATTTCCCTTGAGCCATTGATGTCTGTTACTATTGATGGCAGGTCCAAGGCTCCTGCCTCGAGCACTGTATTGGGGAATCCCTCCCGATAGCTGGGGAGCACAAAGCAGTCGGCGGCGGCATAGTATGCAAGTAGCTCCGTGTCGAGTTTCATCCCTACTGCTTCTATTTTCTCATGATTCTCCATCAGATTGCGTGTCTCTGGAGTTATTGGGTCTACCTGGCTGTCGTCTATCCCCACAATCCACAATCTTGTGTCTTTATGCTCTTTCCACAGAAGGTCGAAGGCTTTGCATAGTTCCTCCAAACCTTTGTCTTTTCCTATGCGTCCAACAAACAAGAACGTGGTCAAGTTCTCATCTCGCAGTTTGTTGGCCAGTTCCATCACGTCAGGTCTGCGTGAATAATAGTTCATGTCCACACCACGCACATTGCCATAACCTAACACTTGCATGGCCTTCCTTGTTATGTGGTTGTCTTGCAGGTCTTTTTTCACACCTTCTCCTTCAGGTATCACATGTGTGGCGCAGAGGCAGGTGATGCGGTCGGTGCACATCAGTATGTGTCGCTTTATTCCTGTTGTCGAGGGAAACACCAGCCCTGTGAAGGTATGGATGCGCAAGGGCACTCTTGTCAGCCATGCTGCCATCATGCAGAGCAAGCCCGCCTTGGGAGTCATGGAATGCACGATATATGGCTTTTCCTTGCGAAACACTTTAATAATCTTGAACAGGGAAACCAAATCTTTTATGGGTGAGATTCTGCGTTCCATGCCAATGCGTATGGCTCTCACTCCTTCACGCTGTTCCACCTCGTCGAGCAATTCGCCGGGCGAAGAGAGGGCCACCACGTCATATCGCTTCGACATTTCCCTTAGGGTGTCACGGCAGAAAATGTTGAGCGACAATGGTATGGTTGATGCGCGGACGATTTTTTTCATTATTTCACTCCTATAATATATTTGGAGAATGGAAGGCGGCTGATAATATATACAACGAGATATGACATGATGAAGGTGAGGACCGTGGTGGTCAGTATTTGAAAAGCACTACCATGTTGAGTGACGAAATCCCAATTCCATACTATTCTTCTCATGATGAATATATGCACAAGGTAAATGCCGAAAGAATACTTGCTTATCGTGCATATGGCTTTGGGTATGCTGAATGTGAAAATTCTTTTTGCAAGCAAGAACCAAAATGCCGACATCATCGCTACATTGATGCTTAGATACCAAAAGAACTTGTAAAAGTCCACTGCCATCCCTGACAATTTCACAATTACAGCAATCATTGTTGGTATGACCATCAAGGGTAAGATGCAGACAATCCTTGTTTGTTGGTAATAGCGTTCAAGATAATGCCCCAAAATGTAATAACCTATATATCCACTTAGATAAAACAATATGTGGCTGTTGCCTATTTCGCCTACAGGCAAGACTTCACCTAATAATGGCAACAGCAGGGTGATGCACCAGAGAATGAGTATCGTCTCAACATCTTTTTTGGATGCTTTGCTCAACCAAGAAGATAGTATGGGCGTAATTAAGTAAAGACCCATGAGTGTGTACATAAACCATAATACGCCATTGCCTTGTGCCCCAAATGGGATTGAAAGGATGCTCTTGGTCAAGTCGGCGAGACCAATTTTTCCTTGTAGCCAATTGTCAAGTAAATAAAACAAAGACCAGAATAGGGTTGGCCAAGCCACCTTCCCAAATCTTCCTTTGAGAAATGTCCTATAATCGTATGTCTTTGATAGCAATAAAGCACCACTTATCATGAAAAACAGTGTCAGTCCTGACGCATTGAAAAAACTGACGCAGGAAAACAATATGCTGCTACTTTTATCAGATACGGGTAAAGGTGAATGAAGTGCTATGATCATCAACATGGCAAATACTCTCAAACAATCCAGATACCCGATTCTTTGATTTTCAAGTGCTTTTGTAATATGGTGCTTACCCATTCTTGTCTATAGCTTTGTTGATTACCATTTGCATGGCCATGAAAAGTGGTGTGAGTTGATGTTTTGCAGAATAGTAATACAATTTCCAATGTGGAGCGAAATGGCCAAGGTCAAGCTGCTTGAGTGCATTATGCTGGCGCTCCTGCCTCAACAAGGTATGCAATCTTCCGTATTTCTCTTTTAAAGAGCCTTTCCCTCTAAAGGAGATGATGCCCAATCCCATGGTTCCAAGGGCAATGCGGTTTTTTAAGGCTTCTTGAAAATCATCCCCCCATAGTTCTTCTTTTGACCTTAGTTCCATTTCATCGAACAGCTTGTCCCATTTCCGGTTTAGGTCGGCTCTGTGGATGTTGGAATAAGAATCCATGCTTTTGCGATAATGATACCAAGGTAGCGGGACGTACACCACCTTCTTGGCTTTTGCGAGATAGTCTATGTTGAAAATCACGTCTTCAGCCGTTCCTATTTTGTTTGTGTCTACAAATGTGGTGGGTTTTCCACTTTCAATAATTGTTTTGCTATATAGCTTCCCCCAGATTGTGCCCCATGCATCAAGCAAGTCTGGGCGCGACAGCTCTTCGCGATAAGGGCCAACCATCCGGCGCCTTATATTTCTCACATCCTCTCCAGCCCAGACCCTCTGATTTGCCTCAAACACTTTTGGCAACGATTTTGATTCAAACTCACGTATGTAGCACCACATCAAGGTGTCAGCGTCTTGGCTGCTGACCATGTTCAAGGCTTGTTCACAGTTGTCGGGGGTAATCCAGTCGTCGCTGTCCACAAACATGACCCATTCTCCTCTTGCCGCCTTTATCCCAATGTTCCTTGATTCGGAGATACCCTTGTTGACGGGGTTGGTGATGATGTTTATGCGTGGGTCGTTATTGGCAAACTGTCTCAAAATCAACTGCGTGTTGTCAGTGGAGCTGTCGTCCACGCAGATGATTTCCAAGTCACGATATGTCTGCATGGTGATGGACTCCAGGCATTGTTTTAGATGTCGTTCGCTGTTATATGAAGGTATTATTATGCTAATCATATAATAGTGTTGGAATATGCATCATCTCATCAAGGCAGGAATCGTATTTGTGAGGAAGTTGAACGCATAAAATAGCACGATAGCCAATCCGAGCATTTTTTCTTGGTTTATCCAGAACCGTTCGCGCATGAAAGGATATATCAGCACGATGGGCAGGATGAACCATGAGATTTGCGCAAAACGGTTGGAGTAGGGCGCGCGTATGATCAATATCCAGAAAGAATTGCAAATCAGGTAAGTGTTGAAAATCCATCTGTAATACTCGTCCTCGAATCGTCTTCTTAATATGAAATATGCCCCTATTGCCACACCTAATGCACTATATGCTATAAAGTCCCATCGGAAACCGGTTGCTACAATTAGACCATCTGTCTTCATGGCGCTTTGCGAATAGGTCAGATAAAAGGTTAGCTTGTTGTCCGAGTCCATGGAATTGGCAAATCCAGCCATCCATGCCTGTATTGCGGAACCTAAGGCGAATGATACTGCTATGCAAGTTCCCCAAATAATCATATATAATCGGCTGTTGTTCAGCACCCAAGCCAAAGCGGCTGCAGCTAACATGATATATACGGAATTATGGAAGCCTGCACCTATTAAAGCTAATGCCAGCATCACTGGAATGTTGTTTGTGTATGTCATGGCAAGGATGAACAATGAGGCTGCCATGCCGTTGCGCATGCCATTTACGCCATATGTCCAAAAAGTGAACATGCTAATCACAATAAGTAGGGGCACAAAGTTGTATTCATCGAATATGCGTCGCAGGGCAAGCCATAATGCTCCGACATAGATAATGGCGCATGTGAAGAGGAAGGTGCGGAGGTCGCTGTATTTTGCAAAAAAGCGCATGGAGTTTCCAAAAAGCCACTCTTTCGACCAATAAAAGTGTATGGAATCCCTGTTTTGGGCGAATTTGTTGAATCCATATGTATAGGTGACAGTGTCACCATAAGCACTGCTTGAGGGTCTCATGCCCATTAATATGACAACAAGCACCAATGCCATCAAGCCCAGCATTTGGTTCACTGATACGATTTTGCTGTCGTATACTACACCTCTAGCACATAGGATTAGTGCCCATGCAATAAGAAATAAGACAATATATTGGAAATAGTCTCCTAAATATGGAGTGTTGAAAAATTCTGTCATGATGTCCGGGTGGTCCGAGTTTTCAATTTATATTCCGTGTTTTGTATTTTATATAGCAATAAAGCAGTAGGCCGAATGGGACGGCGCAAAGGGTGAGCCAGGGGCGTGGCGACTCGCTGAGAAAGTGCTTGTTGCGGGCAAGCAAGCTACTCGACACATAGTGTATTGCCTCTACGAATCGTCTCTTTGCTTTTGGTGCCAGCACCATTGATGATTTTCTTATGAATGCGAAACTCTTGGGGTTGCGTATGTATTGGCGTAGCATGTTCATGCTTGAGCCGTCTGCCCGATATTCCACTCTCACCAATGGCTCGTTGAGGATGAGCAGTTCGTAGTCTTGGTCTATCAGTTCGTAGAGCCATCCCAGCGACAGGTATTTCTCACCGGGGAAGATGGGGTAAGGTGGATATTGTCTTACCACACTCGTGCGATAGACCATCTTCTTGTCCCCACAACCTCCTTCACTGTAGTAGCGTGCCACCGTGATCTGTTGGCGGTCAGTGGGCAGTGGTTTTCCAATGAGCTTGCCGTCGTAGTCTGTGTCGAGTCCGATGATTCCAGCAACTTTGTCATTGCCTTTCTCTTGCCAGAACTTGACTATTTTTTCCACGGCATCGTCGGGCATGTAGTCGTCGGAGTCGATGCAGGTGTTCAGCTCGGTTTCTATAAGTTTGTAGGCTGTATTGTGGGCTCCGTGCATGCCCTGGTTTT
>CAMJLI010000005.1 GCA_946406585.1 uncultured Prevotellaceae bacterium
AACATCGGACATTTAGAACAATTTCTATAATCTCGGGCAAAGGTAAGAGTTACGTAGATTGGGGGGTGTACATTCTTCATCATTTTTTATTTTTCATGGACTTTCTGCTAATATTTTTCATGTCTATGAAATAGGGACAGTTCTTTTCCTACAATGTTACTATCAAATGCCTATACAGCAGTATAATCTTGCATCAAGAGAGAGAAAAATTCCAAAAAGTATATGAGGACAAGCAAAGTGGCAAACAAAAATGCCGTTGTCATGCAAGATTTTCTTATTTTTGTGTTTTTAAAGAATAGTGTTCAAGATTGAGAGCTGCAGAATAGGCATGATGGCATGGCCTGCAGCAAGAAATCATACAAGAACAAAATAGAACATACCACTCGTAGTCGAATAATGACCGAACAACTCGTCAAGCGCATACGAAATCATGACCAACAGGCGATGAGCCAGCTCTACCACCAGTATGTAGGGATGCTGTCGTCGGTATGCTATCGCTATGTGACTGCCGAGAGTGATGCCAAGGACGTGCTGCAGAACAGTTTCGTGAAAATCTTCAAGTCGATACCCTCCTTTGAGTATCGTGGAGAAAATGCTTTCAAAGGCTGGATGACAAGAGTGGTGGTGAATGAGTCACTCAACTATCTCAAGGAAGTGAAGAGAATGTCGTTTGTGGCACAGGATGTGGCATCCTTGCAGCAAATACCCGACGAGGGAGAGTTGGACACGGAGTATGTTTCACCTGATGAACTACACCAGATGGTGAGTGAGTTGCCCGACGGATACCGCATGGTGGTAAACCTCTATGTGTTTGAAGGCTTTTCGCACAAGAAGATAGCTGAAATGCTTGGCATAAAAGAGGCCACGTCAGCCTCCCAATTCTATCATGCGAAACAATTATTGGCAAGGAAAATAAAGGATTTAATGAAAGGAAAGCGATGAAGGAGAACTGGACAGACAAGATGAGACGCAAACTGGAGGGGCATGAGATGTCGCCGCCCGAAGGATTGTGGGAGGGCATCAGCAAGGAGATGGGCTTCGAACAGAAGTCCACCCGGAAGCCCGTGCCCATCAGGCGATGGCAATGGGCTGCTGCCGCAGCCGTAGTTGCCCTTGCTGGATTCTTCACTTTATATGACTTCGATAACAACATGGTAGTTTTCGAGGGTGAGTCCTTGTCGCATACCTCAAAGAACAATCCTC
Source organism: uncultured Prevotellaceae bacterium (assembly GCA_946406585.1). Next base: position 1,204 of record CAMJLI010000005.1, read on the forward strand.
TTTTTGAGGATGAAATGCAAACAGAAAACACAGATGTGGCCGAAGACGTGGCTTCATTGGATAACGATGTAAAACCATCGACCGTGACTGCAACCGCAACAGAGGCTCAAACTGTTGACGTGCCTAAAATCGCATACGTTCTGGAAAAAAAGTCAGAAAGGTCGGATGTTGCAAATAGAGATGAATCTTCCCAAAAGGATGAGATGGCAGTAAACATGGAAAAAACTCCGACCACCATCCCTCAAGAAACATCGCAGAAAAAAGAGGATAAAGAAAGTCTGGAAAACAGGCAGTTGGCCAAGGAGGAACAGCAGTCAAAGCCGGACAGCAGACATAATGACATGAGTGATGGGTTCTTGCCTTATCCTGCATCATCTACAGTTGTGCCTTCCTCTCGCGGGAAATCGAGCAAATGGACAGTAGGACTTAATGCTTCGGGAGGTCTCCTTGCAGCACAAAACACAGAGCGCCAAGAAAGGGTTTATTATAGTTTTGCCTCAAAGTCTTATATGTCTGACTATGAAGGCACGTCCATGGTAAACAATGCACATGTAGGATACTCCCCATATTCTTATGCAGATTATGAGGCAAAGCACAGCATCCCTGTACGTATAGGGATGAATGTGCAATATCGGTTGAATAATCGTCTGTCTTTGCTCAGTGGCATCAACTACACTTATCTGCATTCGCAATTCAGCGTGCCTCTTTATGACATAACCTTGAACGACCAGAATCTGCATTATTTAGGCATTCCACTTGGCGTGGCCTGCCAACTGTGGTCGGCAGACCACCTGCGGCTATACGTCTCGGGCGGTGGGATGGTGGAGAAATGCCTGAATGCCAAGCCATGGCAATGGTCGGTGAATGTGGCTGCCGGAGCAGAATATGCCATCACGCCATTGGTGGGATGCTATGTGGAGCCGTCGGTTGGTTATTACTTTGATGATGGCACTGCATATGAACATTATTACAAGGAGCATCCCACGGCACCAGCCATAGAAATCGGCCTCAGGCTGCACCTCAACGAATAAGTCGTTTGAAAAGTTGCGTCCTTGAGATTTATTGCGTAAGTTTGCAACCACAATTTGCAAGAGATTATGAACATTTGTGTTTTTTGTTCGGCCAACGAGAACATTGACCCCGAATTCTTCACCATGACAAGCCAATTGGGCGAATGGATTGGCAGGAATGGACATTCTCTAGTTTATGGGGGATGCGATATGGGGTTGATGGAATGTGTGGCAAAGGCCGTGAGAAAAAGCGGAGGCAAGGTGATAGGTGTCATTCCATCAAGACTGGAGCAAGGTGGACATTCATCGAAGTATATAGACGAGCGCATCACTTGCGACACCCTGGGAGAGCGGAAGCAATTGATGCTCGAGAACAGTGATGCCATAGTGGCGTTGCCAGGTGGCATAGGCACGCTCGACGAGATTTTCTCTGTGGCGTCGGAAGGAACCCTCAGCTATCACGACAAGCGAGTCATCGTCTACAACATGAAAGGCTTTTGGGATGGATTGCAGTCGCTTCTCGACAGTTTGCAGAAGCGTGGACTGATGCGTGGCGACTATCACCGCCGCATATGCTTCGCCAACTCACTTGACGAGCTTGTGAAATATCTTTAACCTCAATAAGTTGTGACTATTTCACCACGCCAAGAGACATGACGCTTGCGCGTATGTCGCAATGGGGCAGGATGGACTCCACGCAAGAGCAGACGGTGGCACCGGAAGTCACGATGTCGTCAACGATTAGCAGGTGCTTGCCCTTTAGGTCGGCTTTCCCCGTCCATTGGAACACCCCCTCCACATTCTCCATGCGCTGGCGCAGGCTCTTGCGCGTCTGGCTCTCGCTGAACGAGGTGCGCACCACGGCATCACATACCATAGGCAGGCCTGTTGCTTCTGCCACGCCTTTCGCTATCTCCACACTTTGGTTGTAACCACGTTGCCTCTCCCTCTTTTTGGCAAGAGGTATGGGCATGATGAGGTCTATGCCGTCGAAGAAACCATCGGCGGCAAATTCTTCTGCCGCCATGCGCCCCATGAATGTGCCTATTTCTGGATGGTTGCTGTATTTCAATGCATAAATGATGCGGCTCACCTCCGACCCCGCTTCATAGTAGAACAATCCTGCCGCCCTCTCTATGGGTATGCGTCCCCAGAAGCGGCGAGCCATCACGTTTTCGTAGGCGTTGGCTGCGAAAAAAGTTCGTGGCAGGTGCAGGTTGCATGGTGTGCAAAGCACTTCCTCCTCGATGCTCAGTCGGTTGCCGCAGATGGTGCATGCCCGTGGGGAAATGAGGTCGAGCAGTCGGCTCCAGATGCTAATAGTCTTCATCGTCGGATGCTTCCTCCATGTCGTCGATGTCGAGACATCGCCGTATGATGTCGATGGTGAAGCCTCGCCCTATGGCGAAGCGGAAGAGTTTGCTGTTGGCCTCGTATTCGCCAAGGCCCTTTAGTTGCCTTTTTTTGTTTCGCAGCAATGGGCGTAGCACAGACAGGTATTCTTCGTCGTCCACCTCGTCGAGGACAGGCTGGTAGACACTCCTCTCGATGTGTTTTGCATAGAGGGCCTGCTCCACCTTGCGCCGCCCCCATTTGTTGTATCTTATCTTGTCTTTCACGAAGGCGCGGCAATAACGCTCGTCGTCCACATATTTTTCTTCTGTCAGGTGTTGCATGATGCGTGCCTGTGCCTGTTCGTCGATGCCCCATCGGCGCATCTTCTCAGTCATCTCCCATGAGCAATGCTCAGCTTTAGAGCATAAGGCGGTGAGGCGCATCAGCACCTCTTGTTCGGTCATTTCTTTCATGTTCTTGTGGCTTTCAAGTGTCGGTTTTTGCCGAAAGGGTCTTTTTTTGTTTCCACGATGGCAAAGCCGTGGGAATGCAGCATTTCGGCAGTCTCGTCAATGTGTGCAGGGTTGCATTCCAGGAGGAGCATTCCGTCTGTGGTCAGCCATTCTTTTGCGCAGAGTGCGATGGCCTTGTAGAATCTTAGAGGGTCTTCATCGGGTACGAACAATGCCAGATGTGGCTCGTGCGACAAAACATTTTGGTGCATGCTGTCGGCTTCACTTCGGCAGATGTATGGGGGGTTGGATATGATGATGTCAAAAGATTCGTTCCAAGATTTTGCTTCCCTGCCAGCATGCGCCATCTCGAGGATGTCGGTTTGCATTGTGCGTATGTTGGCACCCAAGGCTTTTGCGTTTTGTTGTGTCACTTTCAGCGCCGTTGCCGATATGTCACATGCCGTCACTTGTGCTCCGGAGATGTCGAGAGCCAGTGTCACGGCTATGCATCCACTTCCGCATCCGATGTCGAGGATTGTGGGAGCTGGCGTGTGGCAAGTGTCGCACACCCATTGGCATAGCGTTTCCGTTTCAGGCCGTGGTATGAGCACTCCCGGCTCCACGTGGAAAACTCTTCCTGCAAACAAGGCTTCCCCCAACACATATTGCACTGGTTCGCCAGTTGACAGCCTATCCATCATGCAGCCAAGCAATACCTTGTCGTTGTCCGACATTTGGGTTGTACCATAGCATAGGATGTCGGCCATGCTCATGGCAAATTGTGTTTCCATCAGCATCCGCACAATGGCTTTTGCCTCGCCAGATTCATATAGCGGGGTGAGGCTACGCCAAAGATCTGCATATGTGGTGTTGATATTCCGTTCCATGTCGAAATGAGATATGTTGGCACTCATTGTGAGCAAAGTTACGAAAAACATGTGAATAGAATAAATGATAACAAGAAAAAGTGTAAATTTGCATTTTGAAAAGACAATCTTGCATCTATAAAGATGGTGGATGGCACTAATTCATATACCTGTTTTTGATGACATGACACAACAGCAGACAGACGAGAAGTACATGCGCCGCTGCTTGCAGTTGGCGGCCAATGGTGCCGATGAGGCAAGGCCCAACCCCATGGTGGGGGCTGTAATAGTGGTTGGCGACAGGATAATCGGTGAGGGATATCATGTGAGATGTGGCGAGGGACATGCCGAAGTGAATGCTTTTTCCGCTGTAGCTCCGTCGGATGAGAGCCTGTTGCCGCAAGCCACCATCTATGTGAGCCTGGAACCCTGTTCGCATTACGGCAAGACCCCTCCATGTGCCGACTTGATAGTGTCGAAGGGAGTGCGACGAGTCGTGGTGGGGTGTGTTGACCCTTTTGCCCGTGTGGCAGGGCGCGGCATACGCAAGATTCAGGAGGCGGGGATATCTGTCACCGTGGGCGTGCTTGAACAGGAATGCCGTTGGCTCAACCGCCGCTTCTTCACTTTCCACCAGTTGCACCGTCCGTACATCATCTTGAAATGGGCTCAAACAGCAGATGGATTTCTGGACGACCATGGTGCTGCCGTAGCCATATCCACCCCCCTGACCAAGATGCTTGTTCATAAGCTGCGTTCTGAAAGCGACGCCATCGTGGTGGGGCGTGTCACCGAGGAGCGGGAGCACCCACGGCTTGACGTGCGCCATTGGAGTGGACGGTCGCCTGTGAAGATGGTTATGAGCAGCAGCCACGGCATTGATGCCATAATTGGTGAATGCGTGGAACGCAACTTGCAGTCATTGTTGGTGGAAGGTGGACGGCAGACACTGATGTCGTTTATAGAGGCTGGCCTATGGGATGAGATACGTATGGAACATGGCCAGGTAATAACGAAAGGCGGGACACCAGCACCTGGTGTCCCGCCTCAAGCCATCCTGCAATCACGTGAGGTTGTGGATGGCAATGTGATAGAATGGTTTACTTTCGACCGAAGTCGGCTGGAATCTCGCCCCACTGCGCCGTCTCCCACTTGATGATGGGCACTTGCACGGGATGTCGCAGCAGCCAAGCCTCGGCGCGTGCGATGATGTCATACAGCCGCCGGGTTTTCTCATTGCGTTCCAATGTGGTCTTGCATTTCTTCTTCGACACCCACAATATGGCATTGTAGCTGTCGGAGTATAATGTCTTGTGCAACCCTTTTTGCTCCATCAAGGCGAGGGCATGCACAATGGCAAGAAACTCACCTATGTTGTTGGTGCCGTAGACAGGTCCGAAATGGAACACCCTCGCCCCCGTTGCCAGGTCGATGCATTGATATTCCATGTTCCCGGGATTGCCGGAACACGCCGCATCCACAGCCCATGCATCGGCTTTCACCTCCATAGGAAGGGGCAGCACCGTGTCGTTGCGGTAGGATGGAGGGTTTTGTGGGAAATCCTTGTTCATGTCACATCCTCTCCGGCACTTCTATGCCCAAGAGTCGCATGCCGTTCTTTATTACCTTGGCAACATTGGCAGCCAATACCAGTCTCACGGTCTTTTCTTCCTTGCTGTCGGCATTGAGAATGCTGAAGTCGTGGTAGAACTGATTGAACTGCTTGGTCAGTTCGTAGCAATAGTTGGCGATGCCGCTGGGAGAGTAGTTCTGTCCGGCTTGTTCCACGGCAGCCCCATATTCATTGAGTTTCTGGATGAGGTCTGTCTCCTTGGCATTTACCGGCATGTCAGTATCAAGTGTTTCGGGAATGACGATGCCTTCTGCCTCAGCCTTGCGAAGGATGCTTCTTATTCTGGCATGAGTATATTGGATGAAAGGTCCGGTGTTGCCATTGAAGTCGATGCTCTCTTCAGGGTTGAACAGCATGTTCTTCCTTGCATCCACTTTCAGGATGAAGTACTTCAAAGCACCCATGCCCACAATGCGGGCTATTTCGTCTTTCTCTGCTTCGCTGATGTCAGTCAACTTGTTCACCTTGTCCTCGCTCATCTGTCTTGCGTCGGCTATCATGGTGGCTATCAGGTCGTCGGCATCCACAACAGTTCCCTCGCGGCTCTTCATCTTGCCATTGGGCAGTTCCACCATTCCGTAAGAGAAATGCACCAGCTCCTTGCCCCATTTGAACCCCAGCCTGTCGAGCAATATCGACAGCACTTGGAAGTGATAGTTTTGTTCGTTGCCCACCACGTAAATCATCTTGTCGATGGGGTAGTCCTTGAACCTCATCTGGGCGGTGCCGATGTCCTGGGTCATGTATACAGACGTGCCATCGGAGCGCAGCAGCAACTTTTGGTCAAGTCCGTCGTTGGTGAGGTCAGCCCACACGCTGTTGTCCTCTTTGCGGAAGAACAGGCCGCGTTCCAGTCCCTCCTCCACCTTTGCCTTGCCTTCAAGGTAGGTTTCCGACTCATAGTATATCTTGTCGAAGGACACTCCCAAAGCGCGGTAGGTCTCATCGAAGCCGGCATACACCCATGAGTTCATTTTCTCCCATAGCGAGCGCACCTCCTTGTCGCCTTGTTCCCATTTCACGAGCATCTCGTGGGCTTCCTTTATCAGTGGAGCCTCTTCTTTGGCTCGTTTCTCGGCTGCCTCTTCGTCAATGCCTTCCGACATATATTGGTCCTTGAGGGTCTTCACTTCCTCACGATAGTGCTTGTCGAAGGCCACATAGTAGTCGCCGATGAGGTGGTCGCCTTTCTTTCCACTCGTCTCGGGTGTCTCACCATTGCCCCATTTCTGCCAAGCCAGCATCGACTTGCAGATGTGTATTCCCCTGTCGTTCACAATGTTGGTTTTCACCACCTTGTTGCCATTGGCCGCCATGATTTGAGCCAGCGACCATCCGAGCAGGTTGTTGCGCACATGTCCCAAGTGCAGGGGCTTGTTGGTGTTTGGTGAGGAGTATTCAATCATCACCAAAGGTGAAGAGTCGGTTGCTGTCTTTTCCCCGAAATGCTCGTCAGCATGAATGGTGTTGAGCAGTCCTATCCATGCCGATGAAGCGATGGAGAGGTTGAGGAATCCTTTCACCACATTGTATTTTGCCACGCTGTCGGTGTTGGCCACAAGATAGTCGCCTATTTCCTTTGCTGTCTCCTCGGGTTTCTTTTTCGACATCTTGAGGAAAGGAAACACCACCAATGTGAGGTTGCCTTCAAACTCGCTTCTCGTATTTTGGAGTTGCACCATCTTGTCGGGCACTTCTTGCCCATATAACTCCTTGATGGCGGCTTTCACCGCCGTGCTGATATTGGTATCTATGCTCATTATGTATGTGTGATTGTTCTGAATATATTGAAAAGATTTCATTTCCAGTAATATACGCCACTGTGATAGGATATCCGTTCTTCTTCAGGAGGCAGTTGCATGTAGTCTCCGTAGCAATGTGTGAGATAATCGTGATATCTCTTGATTCCCCTGTATTTGTGGCCTTCGAAGTCCACGTCGATTTGCTCTTCAAAGACATCGAAGTCAAAAATGTTGACGCGTTTTAACCCCCCTGCGTGGAAGAAGTTCTTCGCCCCTTCGTAGGGATAGCTGAACAGCACGGTGTCATGGTATTCCCGGGTTATGTGGTCGAATCCCGGAATGGTACTTATCGGAAGCCTCCTCTCAAAGCGTTGTTTCCATATTATTATGTTGGACCGCTTTTTATACAAAGATTGAATGTCTCTAAGGAAAGCTTGTATCTCCTCTTCGCTGTCTGGCATCCCTACAACAGGGTACAAGTCGATGTTTACACCGTATGTATGGTCGAATTGCCCCGTCTTGCAGTATGTGGGCTCGTAGCCTATTCTGGAAAAATGATAGTCGAAATGCTTGTATGTATCGATGTCAAGATATTTCAAGTCCTTCGATTTGAATTTCTTTTTGAACACTTGCATGTCGGGCAATGGCATTATTATGTCCATGTCGTCATCCCATGGGATGAAACCTTTATGGCGTATTGCTCCCAATAACGTTCCGAAAGCCAAGGAATATCTGATGCCTTCAGTTCTGCAAAAAGCATCTATTTCATCCAGCATGTTCAATTGGATGTTTCTTATTTCAGCTTGTGAAAGTCTTTCTCCTTTTTTCATCAAATAAAATGGTGTTCGGTTTTTGTTAGGATTTGTTGGCTATTCTTTGGCGAATGTCCTCCATTTTCTGCAATCTGTCAGCGGAGTATAGCTTGCCTTGCCTGTCGACATATTCGAAGAGTGTCAGTGCGCGTTCAAGCAATGTCTCATTGATGGGATATGCTCTGGTGTCAGCCTCTACGTAATATAGTTCTGCGAGCATTTCGGCACGGTCAATACGTTGGTCTTCGGGGTATTTCGTAAGGTGCTCCAATGCTTCGTCCACTGTGGCGTTTTGGTAGAATTCATATCCTCCAAGATATTGCTCATACAGATCGTGTATGGCTTTGCTTCTGTCTTCGATGTCTTTGATGTTCATGGCTCGTGCCAAGGCATCGAAGAAGGCACGGATGACACGTATGAAATAGTCTTGTCTTATCATGCTGTTGTCACTTTATGTGAAGTAAGTTTTTTATTCTTTGTTTTATGAGGTCCATGGGGAACCGTCTTGTTATTTCCAAATAAGGCATTTCATCTGTCGGTTCGTTCATCAATGCCACGTCTGCTTTTTGCTGGAGTGACCTGAAATCCTTCATCGACCTCAAGCCGAAGGCAACATCGTCTAATGCCACTTTCTCGTTGATGTAGCTGCATTCTCGTTGGATGGTTGAGACAGGGATTTCCAGCACGTCTGAATAGGCACTCCTCACCATCATCGAGGGCAGGTTCACGCCAGCCTTGGTGATGGCATATCCATAGGCAGCATAGCGGAGGTTGAGTTCTATGAAGTAGACCTTTCCTTTAGATATTGCCAAGTCAACATTGAATAGTCCAAACAATCCGATGGATTTTACGAGATTGGCAACCTTTTCGGTGAGTCCTTCGCCCTCCTTCTCTTTCCTCACCTTTCCGAATACAGACACCCCTTTGTGTGCGCCACGGCCAGACTCCAGCAATTCCACGATGGCAGGCACCACGCATTGTGTTCCGTCGCAGAATCCCATTATGCCCAAGTCTTTCTCTGTTTCAATGTATTCCTCCACCATCAATGGATGCTTGGCAGTGCGTCCCAATTTGTCCAAGGCGCGTGTCAAGTCTTCTTCTGTGTCGAAACGCCCTTGGCTGGATTTCATAGTGTGGTAGCTCAGCAGACCTTTCAAATAGCAAGGGAAGGTGATGCCTTGGGGCAGAACATAATGCCCGTCATGATGTTCCACCACCCAACTTTTGGTGATGTCGAACCCCGCTTGTAAAGCCTGTTGTTTTTGCACCTGTTTGTTCATGAGCCTGCCAATCTCCCCTTGTTTGTTGTTGATGTGGGCGAAGTGGAAATGCTCTCTCAGTTTGTCGAGCGAACTGTCAACAAGGTGTGCGGAGTCGTCGTCTACAGACAAGATCAGTGGCTTGCCATTTTTGTCAGCACATTGGTGGAGTAGCAGTTTGCACAGTCCGTCAGCATCAAATTTTATGGCACGAAGAAGCCTCTTCACATACATGGAATGACAATCCACCGGTTTGATATCCTTTTTTGGTATCTCACCTACCATGTCCACCACGGTGATGTCGCAGGGGGTCACCTCGCCGATGGAGCGTATCAAGCTCAGGCGGGTCATGGGATTGCTGCCAATGATGATGATGCTTTTTTTCTTGGTCATGGTACGCGTTGCCCAGTTCTTTCTTCCAGCAAGTCTTCTATTCCCTTTATTGTTGTTGTTAGAATATTTTTAACAATTCTTTCATTTTCAGATGAATTCGGTGGAGAATAGCCCATTTATCCTTTATTAGACAACCTATATAAAGATTCAATAAAACTTCCTTGAGGCTTTGTTTTCTCCGATGGACAATCAGGTTGCTTTCAGTCAACTCGGTATGATATTTATTGATATCCCATCGACTTCCATTCAAAGACAACTTCAAAACCATCCCCAATCTTTCCTTTTGGGATACACGCTTATAACTTAAGGATTCTACTATTTTGAAAGAATTGACTACTTTGATGTCTTGGCTTGCCAACTCTTCATCAGTAGGATAATAAGATATTCTGGGTTTTACAATATATCTGTCAGGAAAGGCAAAATTGCCCAAGTTCATTGCTATTACACCTTCGTGGTATTTGATGACAGGCTGTACAATATGTGCATGGCTGCCAATAACACCACTTGCCCCAGCCTCAATGATTTGATGTGCTTCTCTTTCCTCTTCTAATCTTGGATATGCTGTCCCTTCTTTTCCCCAGTGAGGCATCACGAAGACATAATCATACATTCTCTTGTATTTATTGACATCTTCTATCACCCGCCCCAATTCGAAAATATTGACTCCTCCTACTTGCTGTGTGGGTCTGTATGCTTCTCCTCTATAGAGGTATTTGTATTCCTTAAGATAGCCTAAAAAACAAAGAGTTTTTCCTTTATGTTCAAGGATTAAAGGTTGGGCAGCCTCTTCTGCATTGTGCCCTGCACCAAAATGTTTGATTCCATTTAGATCCAGAAGCTCCATGGTATGATAAAGGCCTTCAAGGTCGCAATCGCATGAATGGTTGTTTGCCAAACTGACAGCATCGATTTTCATCTTTATCAGCATGTCTATACACTTGTCTGGAGAATAGATGATGGTGCCCAGTTCTGCGTTGTTCTTTTTGTGGCAAAGACGAGACCCGTCTCCGAAAGCCGTTTCCAATGTTCCTATTCGAAGGTCACAATCGGACAAGTAGTGCAGCACCTTGTCTTCAATGCCGCCTTGCCTGACAAACATGCCGCCAGGCATGATGTCACCCACAAAAGCGATTGCAAGCTTTTCGTCGTCCATATATCACAACCTTTTGTATATGCAGTCACGTGCGAGTTGAGACCACGTGTTTTTCTTTTTCATCGCATCCTTCACTATCATCTCTGTATGCTCCCCGAATGCTGGTCCATTGGCAGATTGGCTTAAGTCGGGGTTGACATTAAACTCTATCATTATGGGCTTCCCTTCTTTGTCAATGGCTATGTCCCATCCCACCAAACTGAAAAAAGGAAGTTGCAAATGCAATTTTTTTGTCAATGCCACCGCGTTTTCAAACGATGGGATTTCATAGCCATCAAGTTTGACGCCAGAGTCGGTATATTCCACTTTGTCGATGCCAGGTGCCCCATAGGCATATTTGGCAATCCGTCCATCGCTATTGATTCGGGCACTGATACCGCCAGCACTTTCATTGTCTATTGTTTGGTCTTTCCTTCCTATTCGAATTACGCTATAGGCTACCACAACTTCCATGTCTTTTCTGTATGTCAACAAGCGAATTGTATTCACAGATGTGGGGTTCAGAGCCTCCATTCTTTGGTGCTGATGAACAACTTCCTGTATCATATAATCTTTCTTGTATTCATCAAACAAGTCAGACAAAGACAAATTGTCTTTGATGTTGGTGCCATCTATCACATGCAGTTTCTGTATGCCGCGTCCTCGTGAAAGAGTTGATGGCTTGATGATGGCCTCACCTATATTTCTACATTTGTCTATTGCTTGCTCTCTTGAAACCGCCATGCCTTCAAAAAAGAAACAACCATTCATGTTTTTCAGAATGATCTTCGGCTGAGGAGCCATGGGCAGAATCAAGTCTGTTATGTTCTTGTCTGTATATGCTTTTTTCAAGGTGTAGTCGTTGAGCCGCCCCATGATTTCCGTGCGATAGAGGCTTGTGGGCATGTATTTGACAGAAAAGACATCGGTTCTTGAATAAAAATAACGATGCCAATCAAGTGGCACCTGATGTCCCAATAAAGCTGTGTAGTATTCTTGAATGTCTCGCTTTTGTTCATTTGTCAAGTCTTTCTTGCGAGTTAGTTTGTCATAACTATTCTTTATGCCCGCGATATAAGATTCTCTTTCACTTCTATCTTTGTATTTAGATAATACTATTATTAATCTATTTACAAGTGAATATAAGATTTTAGACATTATTATAAAGTTTATATTATACTTTTCTAAAAATATTAGTGTATGGTGTTTTTGCCATAATCAATTTGCAAACAAACTAATCATGAAGATGGAACTATAATAATCTTTGCATTAACATGCTTCTTGCATTTACTTTCAAGTCATTGGTGTATGCACAGCCATGCTATTCATGATTATTAGTTCTTTGACAACCACAATCTTGAATCAAAAGTATCAGGCTGAGCCAATGCGAACTTTACAATATCCTCTGTCATATCACCAAATGCGGGGCCATGGGCTGTCTGACTTAAATCTGGACAACGATTCCATTCTATCATGATAGGGCGCCCTTCGCTATCAATACCAAAATCCCAACCAATAATATGAAAATATGGGAGTCGAAGGTGCAAGTCCTTAACGATTGATATCGTCTCCTTAAAAGACGGTATTTCAAATTCTTTTAATATAGTACCGATATCTGTCATGGTGATTCGCTTCTCGGCAGGGGTTCCATAAGCACAGTCCTTGATGCATCCACTTGAAAGATCTATGTCTGCATTAATTCCCCCTGCTGTCTCATTGTCAACAATTTTATCTTTTCTTCCAATACGCACGACAGCATACAAAATAATTACCTCATCACCATGTCTATACGACAATATTCGTAAAGTATTCAAAGAGGTAGGGTTCAGACGAGCCATTTCCCTATGCTGAACGACCTTCCTTTGTATGATAAAGTTCTTTCCAAATTGATTAAACAAATCATTAATAGATTCGCTTTCTTGAATCATTCCTTTTTCTGATGAAAAAATCCTAACTCCTGTACCCCACTTCCCAATCATCGACGGCTTTATCACAACATCTTCTAAATTTTGACATCTCTCTAATGCTTCTGCTCTGCTAATAGGTTTTTCCGCATCATAGAAATATCCGTTAATATTTCTAATAATTGTCTGAGGTCGCCATACGTCAGTTAAGTAATTATCATAAGAGTTCTTGTCTGTATAAGCCATCGTCAATGGGCGAGAATTTAAACGAAATATAATGCTGGAGTGGTACAAGCACGTTGGAATATATTGCAACGAATATTCTCCATTGCGAGAGTAGAAATATTCATGCCAATAAACAGGAACATCTTTGCCTGTAAGTGTTTTCCAGTATTCCTTTATGTCTTTTATTTGTGTGGCTGATAATTGAACGACATCACATTGTGACAATTTTTCTTTGATATTGTTTATGTCCTCTTCATACCATAACTTCTCACGAAGTGAAGTCATCGCTGAATGTACATTACGTTCAAAACGACGAAGTCTTTTTATTGTTGGCTTTTTCATAATCCAGTATAAATAAAGGTATCTCTAATAATTTGCAGGTCAAACTCTTATATCCCATTCTTGCTTGATTTGGCACTTCTAAAAATAGAATGTATTTGACCTTTGTCATCAAAAGTAATTGATACTTTGGGCAATCTTGTAAATGTATGCATTTTGATATGTTCCATGATTTCGTCCAAGTCTTCTTTTTCGAACATCGGCCCATTGGCAATCTGGCTTGTTCCCAATCCAGGCTGAAAATTATATTCAATAATCAACGGATGGCCATCGGGGGTGACAGACATGTCCCAGCCAATGAGTGCAAATTGAGGAAATCGAGTGTGCATGAATTTCACAGCTTTCACAACTTTGTCGAAACATGGTATCTTCTCTGGAATGCTGTCGTCCAAAAAGGTGGTTTTGAGATTCCGATAGTGATGTATTTCACGTTTCACCGTTCCGTCAGGCATGATGGCACAAAAACCTCCTGTTCCTTTAGGGTCGTCAGCGTTGTCGTACACCTTTCCTTTGCCACCAAAGCGTTGTGATGCATAAAGAACTTTAACATTACCTCTAAAGTCCATATATGTAGTGATACGAATGGAATTGACTGAAGTTGGATTGAATGCAGCAAGATGAGGATGTTGGATGATTTTCTTTTGTACTGTGAAATTATTATCATATTTGGAAAATAAATCTTTGATAATCTCTTTTGAGAGATTGCCCCTTTCTATAAGGGCAACACCCCTTCCATGAGTGGAGTCTAATGTAGGCTTGATAATCATGTCTTCCTTGTAATCCATGACAAGTTCAATGGCTTTTTCCAAATTGCATGGGTCGTCATTTGGCATGTAGAAGCATCCATTGTCGCAATATACTATGCATTCTGCCATCTGAATGTCTATGTGTTTTTGAGCCTCCTTGATATTCAGAAAGCGAGAAAACATGTTCTTCTCTGTATAAGAGACCCTCCATCTTTCAGGATTAAGATAAGGGTATAGAAACATCTTATAGAATGACAATGGAATGTATAGGTCTGACTTGATTCCATTGCATTGATAATAATATTCATTATCCAACATGGAATACTTGAAACCATATTTTTCAAAATAAGGATTGATTTTTTTTACGTATGGTTTCCAATCAAAATCCGGATCCATGATCTTTTTTTTGAAACTATTGATGCCATCTTGGTAAGTTAGTTCTTCTTTGGATGGAAGTGTATGGCAATATAGTTTCCAAAGAAAAGACTGTAAATATTCTTTTATAAATGTAATCATAAGCAATGAAGTTTTTTTGTTATTACTTTTTACTTTTGTTTGTCAGTCTTTTCCAAAAAAGATACTTTTCCGGGATAAGACCTTGAACATATAAAAACGACTGTGGCTTGAAAAGAAATGACCAGCCCATGTAGAGAACTGCAAAAAGAATTGTCTTGACAATCCCATCGGCATATAATCCCAAGTTCAGAACCCAACCCAAAATATAGCAAATGGCAAATATAATGGTAGAAGCTATGGTAACAGGAGCAAGATCTAATAGTTGTTGTTGCCACTTATAACCAATATGTATGGAAACCAAACGAATGTTGACAAAATAGCAAAACCAATTGTAAACGACTACTCCAAATAAGAAACCCTTCATTCCATAAAATACCAAGCCTCCTATCATGAATGATGAGCCTACACCTCTCTTCACCAGTGTCCAATTGAACATCGTTCTGCTTTTGCCAATGGCTGCAATGGTCTGTAAGTTTACTGCTTGCAGGCATGTTGAAATGCCAACCAGGCAAAGTACTTGGAAATAAGGTACACATGGCAACCATCGGTCTGAGTATAGCAATACGAATAAGGGTTTTGCTATCAGGATTAGTAAAAACATCAATGGAAAAGTGATATAACTTATAGATGTCGTCAACCTTTTGATCATACTCACCATGGCAGGTTTGTCATCCTGCACCATTGCATATAAAGGATAAGTGATTTGAGTCAAGACAGAAGAAATGCTGCGTGAGGCGATAGCCTCCAGACCCGATGCTTTGGAATAATAGCCAAGGGTTGCCGGACTGTAAAGCTTTCCTATCAACAACGCCTGAAGTTTGGAAAAGAACGTGTTGATCAAGTGTGTCATAAACATGTAAACACCGAAACTGAATAGTTCTCTGAAAGATTTCCAGGAGAAAGTCCATAAAGGGCGCCATCTGACATAAAACCAAAAGACAAGGGAGGGTATGAATGCTATAATCAGGTTTTGTGCAACTAAAGACCATACTCCGTAGCCATTATAGGCCATCAAAATAGTAACAGTCAAACTGACAAAAGTGGCAACCAAGGAAACAATGGCCAAAAGTTTGAAATTCATCTTCTTCTTTAACTGGTTGCGCTGTATTATGTTGAATGCATAGATGAATAAAATCAAACCTTGTACCCTCAGAACATCGCACAATACCGGTATTTCATAAAAACTTGATATTGCAGGAGCACTGAAAAAGAGTATCGTGTATAATACACAAGCCATGCACATGTTCCAATAGAATATTGTGGAATAGTCTGTTTGGGTGGGGTTTTTCTTCTGTATTAATGCTGAACCGAATCCTCCTTCAATAAATGCGTCAGACAGGGACATGAAAATGGCCAACATCCCTATACAGCCGTAATCAAAAGGAGTGAGAAGGCGAGCAAGGATAATGCCTGAAATGAATTCTATGCCCATTTTGGAAAACCTTTGGAAAGACGTCCAAATCATTCCAGAAAGGGTTTTCTTCCTTAAATCCATTGCCATAAAGTCATCCTTTCGTAATAATTACAAATTAAATTTTTATTCTTATAAAGGGCTTCATATGACTAAAGGAAATAGAACCTTTGCACGCGTTTTGACAGTTGGCACAACACTTCGTAGCCGATGGTGTTCAAGTCGGAAGCCATGTCGTCGGCATTGTATGACAGGTTGCCGCTCTTGCCGAGTATTATGGCATGTGTTCCCATCTTGACGGATGGTATGTCGGTGACATCTACAAGTGTCTGGTCCATGCAGATTCTTCCCAATATGGGAGCCTTGCAGCCATTTATAAGGACATTGCCTGAATTGGAAAGATGCCGGTTGAGGCCGTCTGCATAGCCTGTGGCCACGGTTGCCACGGTCATTTCCTTGTCTGCCTTGAAGGTGCGTCCATAGCCTATTGTCTCGCCAGGATGCACTTGTTTTACCATCGATATGACAGACTTCCACGATAGCGCCGGCTCTATGCCTTGCGGCAGTTCATTGGACACGTCAGGTTTCAGTCCATAGAGTATGATTCCCAATCTCACGATATTGCCGATGGTTTCATAAAATGGTGTGTCGTCGAGATAGAAAAGCCCTGCTGCCGAGTTGCAGCAATGGATATATGGCAAATTCAAGTCGGAAATCCTGTCTGCCACGTCTTTGAACTTGTTCAGTTGGTCGTGTGTGAATGCAATGTCCGACTCGCTGTTCCCGTCAGCCACGCATAAATGTGTGAATATGCCATTGATATGAAGCAGTTTGGAATAATTACGGATGGTTTGCTCGCATTCTTCTGGTTGGTCAGCATCGATGCCTATCCTATTCATGCCGGTGTCTATGGCAAACTGACACTTGATGTCAATTCCAGTATTGGCAAGTTGTTCGGCATATTGTTCCGACACAATGGCTTGGGTAAGGTCTTGGTCGTGCAGTGTTCTTGCGTAATATGGGGAAGAATAGCCCAAGATGAGTATTTCTCCCTTTATGCCAGCTTCCCTTAGACATACCGCTTCGTCGATGTTGGAAACGGCAAACATGTTTACACCCAAGTCGGAAAGCAAGCGTGCCACCTGTACGTCGCCATGCCCATAGGCATCTGCCTTGATGACAGCCATTATCTCTGCATCCCGCTTCAGGCATTTCTTATAATTGATGTAGTTGTTCATGAGTTGTGTCATGTCAATTTCAACCCATGACCGTTTTTCTATTTGGTTGGCGTGAACCTCCATGTTTTGTCAGTCTATTAAGTCTCGTTTAGCTTCATATCCAAGAAGCAGCGTTTTTTCCACCAGTTCCTCAAATGATATGCCCATGAAGCGCGCTGCAGCAGGGAAGAGGCTCATGGCCGTCATTCCAGGCAGGGTGTCCACCTCGATGATCATGGGGCCTTTGACCTTGTCCACTATGAAGTCCATTCTGGAGAGGCCCCGGCAGTTGAGCAACCTATAGGCTTCAAGCCCAATGGATTCCACTTGCTTTGCTGTGGCTTCATCAATGCATGCTGGGATAATATGTTGGCACAGTCCCTTGGTGTATTTGGTTTCATAGTCGATGAACTCTCGTTCAGAAACGATCTCTATGATGGGTAGTGCCATAGGGTGCTCGTTTCCCATGATTGGCAAAGACAATTCCACGCCTTCAAGGAATTGCTCCACCAATAGTTGGTCACCGTATTTGAACGCTTCCTCCAAGGCATTTTGTATGTCTTCCTCTTTTCTCACCATCACAATGCCGATGCTCGAACCTTGGCTTGATGGTTTGAATACCAAAGGCAACCCAAATGTCTCTTTGATGTGTTGTGAGAAAATGTTTATGTCTTTGATGTCGTCTTTATAATATGCCTCGAACTTGGCTGTTGGAAGGCCTGCACTCTCAAGGAAACGCTTGGTCACAACCTTGTTCATGCATACTGCGCTGCTGCAAATGCCCGGTCCGGTGTATGGTATGTTGGCCCATTCCAGAAAACCTTGAATGGATCCGTCCTCGCCGCCTTTGCCATGAAGGGCGATGTAGACCATGTCAGGCTTTTGCTTGATGATGTCTATGGCATTGTCGCGTGCGAGATCGAAAAGAGAGGCATTTTCATAACCTAACTTGAGCAAGGCTTGGTGAATGGCCATGCCGCTCAGAAGCGATATTTCACGCTCGGAGGAAATACCGCCACATACTACCAAAATCTTATTGTCTTTGCTAATTGTGTTCATTCCAATTTTAATCCCTTGTCACCATATTTCATGGTTGTTGAATATTTATTATTGCCGACCTAAGATGCAACGATTAATCCAACTTATTGTCTTATAAAGATACTTGTTCCTTATGAAACAGAGAGAACAATGAAGATTCGAATAAGGGCGCTTGTTCAGCCATTTTATCATCAAGACCGAGTTGTGGTCGGAGCGAATAGCATAATCAACTAGAGAGAATCCTCTCTTCTTGCTCATGTCAATTATCTTCTTGTTGTTTTCATGTGTATCGAAATATACTTTATCCACTCCCTTTGATAGGATATAATTTTCTCGCGCCTGTACCAATGCCTTATAAACGCCTTTGCCCGCGAACTCTGGGAGAACGGAGCCAAAACAAATATATCCAATACGCCCCTTGGCACACCACCATTTTATTTCTCTGATGGCAACCGCACCTGTTCCAACCAACCTTCCTTTCAGCAAGGCAACAAACATCACCCCTCCCATCTTGTCAATCTTTTCCTTTATCTCATCTGGTGGTAGAAAAGGGTTGTGCATGTATATTCCTTCTTCTATGTTCTTTTGGTGAGCATGTCGAAGAACTTGGCTGATATCATCCCATGTGATGTTGTGTGGTTTTACAATGACTGATAACTCTCTGTCGTCTTGCATCATCTTAAATCAATTATGATAGCAACATTACATGCCCAGGAATTTTAAAAGAACTGTTTTCCTTTCAGGAAAATCAGAAAAACGAATGACAGGAAAAGGATGGTAGGATGCTTTTGGTTTTGCAATATGTGTCATGATTTCATCAAGGTCTTCTTTACAAAACATCGGACCGACCGCTTGCTGCAAACCTACACCAGGTCTTGGATTGAATTCAATCAATACCACTTTGCCTTCAGGAGTCAAAGTGAAATCCCAACCAACAATGTTCAATTGTGGTAATCTGCCATGCAAGGATAATACCGATTTCACCAGTTTATTCCAAAAGGGAATCTCATTTGGCAATTGTTCGGAGAGCAATGGTGAGTCCATTTGGAAATATGTATGCCGTTTCCTGTCAAGAAGCGTTCCTGTTTTTATGTTGATGCCTGTGAAACCGCCACCGGAACAAACGTTGTCCATTACAGAACCCTCACCGCCAAAGCGCAAACAAGCATAGAGTATTTTGCAAACTTTGTTGAAATCCCGATAAGTGACAATTCGAATGGTGTTTACAGATGATACATTATACTGTGCCAAAATAGGATGTTGCTTGATTATCTTTTGAAAGATATAGTTGTATCGGTATTTGTCAAACAACAGTTTGTATTCTTCTCTGGTGGTGTTGCTTGAAACTTTTATGATTCCATGTCCGCCATAAGATTCTACAGATGGTTTCAAAATGGTATCCTCGCCATTGCTTACAAGCAAGTCAAGGGCGTCGTCTTCCGAACACTCGTTGTCGTTGGCATCAAAGAAAATGCCATTGTTGTTGCATATTACGGTTTCAGGTATCTCAATGTCCAAAGCAGGGTCTGGCAAACGTAGAAAAAGCCTTTGTGCATTTTTGTCCATATAGGCTGGCAAAAAGTCATATCTGTCCAAAAACGGGTATATATAATGCACAGCCATGGAACGAGTCACATAATGATTGGCTCTGATTCCAGATACGTGACTATAATATTCGGCATCTAATTGAGAAACAGAGAACCCCCATTTTTGAAAATATTCATTCTTCTTTTCTACATGATTTTTCCATGGAAATTGTGGATCCATCTCATTGTTTAGGAACATGCGTAGGTCAAAAGCCTGAAAATGTTCTGACATGGTAGGAGAAAAGTGCTCCCATGCGCGATAGAACGCAGCACCTATTTTGTTTTTTATTTTATTCATCGCAGGCTGGTGAACTATTTCATGGAGGTTCGCCGATTCTTTATACTCTAATTAGGGTGGCTTGCAACTTAACTGATAGCATCTTTGATGTCATCGATTGTCACGTCTTCTTTTCCCAGCAAATATTGTATTGTGCGTGATTTCGCTTTAAGGTCTTTTCCCAACAACGCAGATGCCAATGTCATGATGCTTTCCTGGATGCTTGTGTCATGGCCAAGTACCTTGCCTATTGAGATGTAAAGACCGAGCCCCATGGGGACGTCTTCGTTGAGATAACGGTGGTCGATGAATGACGGGCCTTTGTTTGAAGATTCCCCGAAAGAATGGAATACATCCATTGCCGGAATGCTCAGGTCTTCTTCATTGCGCCATTTTGCAGCCTCGAAATAGTCCAAGGGTTCGCATCCAAAGGCTTCCAAGATTTTGTTCTTTCGCTTGTCAAATTCTTGAATCACACGAACCACCGATGGTGTGAAGGCTTCCCTATACATCCAAAATTCACCACCACTATGTTCTATTCGTGATGCAGAAAAGAGGATGCCTATAGGATGGACAATCATGTTTGGATTGTGGATAGCCGACTCCAAAATGTTCTTTCTGAGATATTTTGTGTTGTCGAACAATTGAGACAATTTGCCCAGCACCTCTTGGTTTCTTTCTGACGGCAATACTGAGATGGCATTTCTTGGATTGTAGAAAGTAATGCGTACAAAACTGCCATCTATTATGCGTCCGTTATATGCTGTAGTCTCCCATTCTGAATATGTGACGTCTTTTTTTATGTATTTCTTGAATATCAAACTTCCCATGTACCCTGGGCAAAGAACTATCAGTTGGCCGTCACGTACATAAGGTGCTATGATTTTGGCCACGTCTTCGTGCTGAAGGGTTGTTGTCATTACAAATATGACATCTGCAAAATCTATCGCTTTCTTCACATCACGTGTTATGAATTGCATTTTTGCTGTGAATTTCTTTCCTTTATTAGTCAAGTCCACAACATCATACTCTCCTTTTTCTGCAATTCTATTGAAAAAATCCATGTTTCCATAGCTGGATGTTTTCAACACGCTAACAGGAAATCCTTTCTCATAAATTTTAGCGGCGTGAATCAGTCCTGCATTGCCACTGCCTATTACTGTTATTTTCATATTTTAATGATTATAATGTCACAAAAAAATATTGTGGTTATTTCGACTTGCTATAGTTTCGCAACATGGTGGACGAGATGCCCTCAGTCCTAGGAATGATGACCACTTCCTTGCCATTTTCCTTGCACCACTCAACTGCTCGCTGGAATCCCGAATGTATTTGGTCGGGGCCTTTGGCGAATATGTCGAAGTCATTCTGCTGGATGTCGATGTCCACATCCTTGTAAGTGACCACCTCGTCGACATATTTGATGCAGCTGACCATGTAAAGGCGCTCCTCGGTGGTGTATACCATGTCGGCCTCGGGCTTGTATTTCTTGATGAAGTCGCCGTCTTGAACGGCAACGGTCAGGTGGTCGCCTAATTCCTTGGCACGCTTGAAAAGCAAGATGTGCCCTATATGCAACATGTCGTAAACTCCGAAAGTTATTACTTTTCTCATTCTTGAATAAGTGAATCCTTTGACTATTTTCCATCTCCAAAACTTGGTGGATGGATATGGAATGCAAAATTAGACAATAAATGTGGATATGACGATTGCTGTGTTTCCTTATTGGTAAAGTCAAATTCCGCAATAACAAATTTTAACTGTTTTCTCGGATTATGTGCCGTATTCGCAGGCTTGATCTTGTTTTTCCTCAGACATGACGTGATTGTATAGCCGCTTATAGAAAGGGTGTCGTGTAAGCGTGTCGGAGTCGCCCAGAATGATGAGTTTCATCCTGGCACGGGTGATTGCAACGTTCATCCGTCGCAGGTCTTTCAAGAAACCTATTTGACCCTCTTCGTTTGCCCTGACCAATGAGATGATGATGATGTCGCGTTCTTGTCCTTGAAAACCATCTACTGTGTTGACGGTCAGCAGATGGCGTAATGGTTTGAAAAACTCCTTTTTCATCAGCAAACGTCTCAGGTATTGCACTTGAGCGCGATATGGAGATATGATGCCTACGTCGATTCTTTCTTCGAGCATGCGTTGCCGGCCTATTTTGTTGACATATTTCTCAAGTGTGTCGAGAGTGAGTTGCCCTTCCGCCTTGTTGATTCGCCCGAATGTCTCGCCCACGAATTCCTCATGGCTGTCGAGCGATGACGTGTCGATCCATGTCATCGGGTTGTCGTAGTCGAGAATGCTCCGATGCTTTATTTGAGGTGCAGTCTCCACCTCCCCTCCATAGAAATATTCTGACGAGAAGCGCATGATGTGCTCGTTCATGCGGTATTGCACCTTGAGCATTGTCACTACTTCCGGCTTGTTCTCCACGATGCGCTCCATGAGGGTCTTCCCGAGACCTCCTTTCAGGGCGGCTATGCTTTTCACTGTAGGGGGAAGTTGGCAATGGTCGCCGGCAAACACCACCCTGCTTGCCTTTCTGATGGGTATCCAGCAAGCGGCTTCCATGGCTTGGGCTGCCTCGTCGATGAATAGCGTGCCGTATTTCTGGCCGTCGAGCAGGCGGTTGGCAGAACCGACAAGCGTGGAGGCTATGACTCTGGCTTCACCGAATATTTCGTTTTGGATGCGCAGTTCCAATTCTGTGGCACGGCTCTGCAGGCGGTCCATCTTCTGGTGATAGTTGTCGTTGCGACGTCGTTGCTGCCGTTGTTCGCGAATGGCCTTTCGAATGCTCCATAGCTGGGGGTAATCGGGATGTGCCTCAAAGCGGCGCTCGTATGTGAACGACAGCATCTTGTCGTTCACACGAGTGGGATTGCCGATGCGCAGCACGTTGATGCCGCGGTCGGTGAGTTGCTCTGAAATCCAGTCGACAGCCATGTTGCTTTGTGCACAGACAAGCACTTGGCTCTCGCGATGGAGGGTTTCGTTGATGGCCTCTACAAGCGTGGTGGTCTTGCCTGTTCCAGGAGGGCCATGCACCACCATCACATCCTTTGCGCGCAGCACTTCGTTCACGGCTTTCTCTTGTGTGCCGTTGAGCCAAGGGAAGCGCATGGGGGCAAAGGTGAAGCGTGCCGCCGGTTGGTGTGAGTAAAACAGGTCTCTGAGGTATGCCAGTCGGTTGCCCTTGGCTTTCTTGGTACGGTCGAGGGCGTCGAACATCAGCCGATAGGATGTCTCGTCGAAAAAGAGTTGTACGCCAAGATGGTCGCCATTCTGCACCTCGGAAACCATGTTGCTGTCCGGGACGATGACCACCATGCGGTCGCCGTCTGCATAGTTCACGGTGCAGGTGGACTTGAAATAAGAGATGCTTCCACCTTGCTTCTTGTCCTCGCTGACACGGAAAAAGCAAATTGGCCGGCCATATTCGAAATTGTGTTCAATGTCGTTGTCGGCCAAGCGGAATATTTCAACAACCAGCTGGTTGAGAGAATTATAGTACGAGCGTCCGCCTTTGACAGGATACCATGCATCACCACGCTTCACCTTGCGCATCAATCCCACAGATTCCGTCTGCCTTCGGTAGGCTTCACGCTCGGTGTTGTATTCTATCTCAAGCAACAGCCGTTGCTGAGCGAGTGACGAGATGGCGTCCATGTCTTGTTGCACCGCCTTGGACATCCATGGCGAGCCAATGAGTTTAAGGTAATGGGAGGAGTCCTTCCCATCTCACGTCCCAACCCTCTGATGGGAAACCTGGGTTATGGCGTTGCTCGCCATCCCATCCTGCACACATCATGGCTACTGCCGTGAGCAATCCCCCATTGCCTGGAAGATAGCAGCGCAGCCGCCCGTCTTGGTAGTTGTGTCCGTTGGGGAGATATGTGTTTGTGCGTTGCGGCATCAGCAGGGCGTCGATGGCTTTCTCTGGTTCGCCCAACCGAGCGGCATTCATTGCAGTCATTGGAAAATCCCATCCCCAAGTCTTGTCCCAATTCCAGTTGCCGAGCACCCAGTTCAGTGTGTTGCGCATGACATCGTTGTCGGCTTGTGGTGTGCATGGCAATATGCCTACAGCACCAAGCACAGCCATGTGGTCGCTTGTGAATCGCAAGTCTTCGTATGTCTGAGGGGCAGTCTCGGCAGCGAGATAAAGATTGTCTTTTGAAGCTAATGATGACAGCTTGGCTATGATGTCGTCCCATTCGGCTTTCCTTGGCTCGTTGGTTCGCTCACGCCATTGCTGGGCTACTTGCAATGCGAAATGCCAGTATGACAATTCAAATGGTGGGTTTACTGTTTCGGCAGCTCGCAATGTCTCTTGTGCGGGAATGCAGCCTTTTAGCACATACCGGTTGTTTTTTTTGTCGTATGTGGCGAACGATTCCATGAAGTCTGCCGTCTCAGCCACAATGTCCTTGAATTTCTGTATGATGCGTGGTTTGTCGCCGGGGGTGGCGGCACGATAAAGCAGTTCAGCCAGGAAAATGGGATGTGGCTGCTGCCAAATCAGGAAGCTGCCCACTTTCGAAGGTGCCTCGATGCCTGACGGGTCGGTCATTTTCATCCATCTCACCCCTCTGAAACCTTGACGGCGTGCAATGTCACGAGCTATTGGCTCCACCTTGTGATACCAGTCGAGGGAATGTTCCAATATTTCGGGATGCCCCCAAAGGGCAAATTGTGCTTGATGCCACCATATCATCTCGAGGTGGAATTTGCCAAACCATGAATTGTATGTGAGTCCTGTTTCCTGTGGAGGAGTGTCGCCTCCGTCATTGACGGCAAGCAAATATTGGCTTAGCACGACACGTCGCTCCAGTTCGCGGGCACGCTGGTCTGTGCAATTGGAGAAGTCTGCGATTGCTCCCTTGTTCCAATAGCTTTCCCAATGCTTGCGCGATGCTTCTGCCACCTCGTCGAATGACAAAGACGGACGGCCAGGCTCCTTTTTCTCTACAAATTCGCAGGTGAAAGAGGTGGTGTGTTCCGGGCATTCGAAATGTAGTTCATTCCACAATGGATGACTGCCACAGCGGTTGATGTAATGGTGCTTGTTGTTGTTCCAGTGTATTACGACATAGTATGCAGCTTGGTCGAATCGGGACTTGCCGTCTAAAATGCGTTTTAATGTGTCGGTGCAGCTGTTTCCAAGTCCCTCGAAGCTCGTTATGTTTTTCTCCCACTCGTCCCAGTTGCATGCATCGTCACTATGCTTGCCGGTGGGGTAGGGGAACTTGAATGTCACTTGGTTGTCGGGGTTGTCGGTCTCGATGCGCGTGGCTATCATGTCGCGTGTGGGATGGCAAGCAGTCTGCACGTGATATTTGTAGCCGCGATAAGTGAAACGGCTGTCGATGATTCCTGTCCAAAGGTCAAGAGTCTGGTCGATGTCTGTCACTTCATTGCTGTTCAAGTTGAGCCCGATGGCACCCAAATGCATGCGATGAGGATTCTGACGATACCATTCCGAGGCTCCCTTGGGGCGGCCTTCATTGAATTGCGTTGCATAAAACTCCGTGTGGCCATGGCCGAAGTCGTATGCTTTCAACGCTTCTTCCAGGCGGTAGTTTTCGGGATTGGCAAAGCTATGCCATCCCCAGTCGCTCATCGTTCCGAGTGGCACGCCATTGGTGTACATTTTGGGAAACGATTGCAAGCCGGTAGCGTCTACCGTGAATGCAAAACCGCCATTGCCTACGGTTAATGATGCCAGTGTGTCGAGTGTTGTCACATGGGGATTGTTGCGTTTAATAACGGCTTCCCTGTCTATGGGTTGTGCCAAGGTGACAATGGAGATGAATGCAAGAATGAATGTAAGTGGTGCCTTTCTCATGGATGTTAGGATTCTTAGGTTTTTCATATATGAATATAAAAACAAATGAAGGAAGCAACCGCTAAATAGCGTGACTGCCTCCTGTCTGTATTATGTTTGTTAGTTGAAGTTCCCGTTCATGAATGTTTAGGGAACGATCATTGCTTTTAGTCGTGGTCTCATGCCTTGGAATACCATTGGTAAAGCCGGTGTATGCCTTCTTCGATTTCCACTTTGTGCCGCCAGCCCAATTGGTGAATCTTGCTAACATCGGTGAGTTTTCTCGGTGTTCCGTCGGGCTTGGATGCATCCCATCTGATATCTCCTTTGAATCCAACCTCTTCTTTCACTTTGGAAGCCAGCTCACGAATGGATAGCTCTTTGCCAGAACCGATGTTGATGTGGCAGTTCCGTATTTCCCGGTTGCTGTGGTCGTAGGTGTCGGCAAAGTCAACGTTCAGCAAAACGTGTACACTGGCATCGGCCATGTCCTCGCTCCACAGAAATTCGCGCAATGGTGCCCCCGTGCCCCATAGTGTCACTGCTTCTGATGTGATGCCGTATTTGGACAATATGGTTATTATGTCGTCCTTGCTGCCTTGGCCGTCAACACCTTCCACGGGACGACGGTCGAGGTCACGCCGCACACCATCCCAGTCGCTTTCGTTCAAGCATTTTGCCAGATGCACTTTGCGTATCATGGCAGGAAGCACATGGCTGTTCTCCAAATGGAAATTGTCGTTTGGACCATATAGGTTTGTAGGCATCACAGCTATGTAATTGCACCCATATTGTATGGAGAAACTTTCGCACATCTTCAATCCCGCGATTTTGGCAATGGCGTAAGGTTCATTGGTGTATTCCAATTCAGATGTGAGCAGCGACGACTCTGGTATGGGTTGGGGGGCGAGGCGTGGATATATGCATGTGGAACCTAGGAACAGGAGCTTCTTCACGTCGTGACGGAAACTCTCTCCAATTACATTTTGCTGTATCTGAAGGTTTTGGTATATGAAGTCTGCACGATATTGCAGATTGGCCATGATGCCTCCAACATGTGCGGCAGCCAACACCACGGCATCGGGGCGTTCTTGGTCAAAAAAACGACGCACAGCCACAGGGTCGAGCAAATCAAGATCTCTGTGTGTGCGCCCTACAAGGTTGGTGTGGCCTCTTTGTTGCAAGTTGGACCATATGGCAGACCCAACCAACCCTCTGTGTCCTGCTACGTAAATTTTGGCTTGTTTGTCGAGTGCCATTGACTAAGTGTTATTGTTCATCAGCTTTGTGGTGCAACTTTCTTGCGAATTTCATGTCGTGGTCTACCATGATACGCACCAATTCTGAGAAAGATGTCTTCCTTGGCTCCCACCCAAGCACATTTTTTGCCTTTGTGGGGTCGCCCAGCAATTGGTCTACTTCGGCTGGCCTGAAGTATTTGGGGTCCACTTCCACCAGAATGCGCCCTGTGGCTTTGTCGATACCCTTCTCATCAACACCTTCGCCTTTCCATTCCAAATGTATTCCTACATGTTCGAATGCCAATGTGGCAAATTCCCTCACGGTGTGGTATTCCCCTGTAGCTATTACAAAGTCATCGGGTTTGGGTTGTTGCAGGATGAGCCACATGCACTCCACATAGTCTTTTGCATACCCCCAGTCGCGTAACGAGTTGAGATTGCCAAGGTATAGCTTGTCTTGGTATCCTTGTACGATGCGTGCCACTGCAAGGGTTATCTTTCTGGTGACGAATGTCTCGCCTCGACGCTCGCTCTCATGGTTGAAGAGAATTCCATTGCTGCAAAACATGCCATAGCTCTCACGATAATTCTTCATTATCCAATAGCCATAAAGTTTTGCCACGGCGTAAGGCGAACGTGGGTAGAATGGTGTTGTCTCCTTTTGCGGCACTTCCTGCACCTTGCCGAAGAGCTCAGACGTTGAAGCCTGATAAATTCGGCATTCCTTCTCCAAACCGCAGATGCGAACAGCCTCCAAAAGGCGGAGGACTCCCACGGCATCCGTATCGGCTGTATATTCAGGCACGTCGAACGACACTTTCACATGACTCTGGGCAGCCAGATTGTATATTTCGGAAGGTCTTGTTTCACCGATAATTCGGATGAGCGATGATGAGTCGGTCATGTCGGCCCAATGCAGGTTGACCAATCTGTCTTTCTTCATGTCGCGCACCCATTCGTCAAGATACAAATGTTCTATGCGCCCGGTGTTGAATGATGAGGAGCGGCGCATCAATCCATGTACCTTGTATCCTTTTTCTATAAGGAATTCAGCCAAATAAGAGCCATCTTGTCCTGTAATACCTGTGATTAGAGCTGTCTTCGACATTGTGTGATGTATGTTAGATTTGTGCAGACTTATGATTCTTCTGCAAATTGTCTGATCTTTTGCTCTTCGCTTAGTTTGCAGATAAGCAATTTGCCGTCTTTTTCAGCCACGATGTATCCGTCGAGGCCCTGTACCACTACTTTTTGGTTTTCTGTGGTGTGTATGATGCAGTTGTGTGTGTCGTAGAGGGATATGTTGGAACCTATCTTGCAGTTGCCGTATAGGTCTTTGGGTGTCTGTTCCATCAATGAACCCCATGTGCCCAAGTCGCTCCATCCGAAATTGGCAGGACAGACAAATATTTCGGAAGCCTTCTCCATGATGGCATAGTCAACGGAAATGTTTTCGCATTCCGGGTAACGCTGGTTGATAATCTGCTGCTCTTCTTCTGTCTCATATATGGGCAGCATGCTCTCAAAGAGTTTCGACATGGCTGGCATGTAGATCCTGAAGGCGTTGACAATGGTGCTGACTCTCCAAATGAAGATGCCGGCATTCCAGAAATAACTCTTGCTCTTGATATATTGCTTGGCTGTCTGCTCGTCGGGCTTTTCACGGAAAGAGTCCACACGATAAATTTCCTTGTTGCGTGCCGAACTTGTGGTCAAGTCGGCCTGAATGTATCCATATCCCGTTTCCGGGCGGGTGGGTTTCATTCCGAGGGTGATTATGGCATCGGTCTCGCTTGTGAATTTCAGGCAGGTGTTTACAACCCTTTTGAATTCGCTGCCATTGGTGACGATATGGTCGCTTGGAGCCACCACCACATTGGCTTTGGGGTCGATTTTCTTGATTCTCCAGCTGACGTAGGCAATGCATGGTGCCGTGTTGCGACGGCAAGGTTCAAGTAGGATATGGTCGATAGGAATCTCTGGCAGTTGCTCATGTACGATGTCGGCGTATCTTACGTTTGTCACCACCCAGATGTTTTCTGGAGGACAGATACCCTCGAAACGGTCAAAGGTCAACTGGAGCAGTGTGCGACCCACTCCCAGCACATCTATGAATTGCTTTGGCCTGTCGGCTGTGCTCATGGGCCAGAAGCGGCTCCCAATACCGCCGGCCATGATGACCAGATGATTTCTTGAAATTTTGCCTTCCATGTAAGTCTATTCGCTTTTATTGTTACGGTCTTCCCAACTCTTTTTAAGGTCATGATATGGGCGCCATATCACCTCGCTGGGGTAATGTTTGAGCAGACGGAAATTGTATTTTTCCAAGATTAGGAAACGCTTGAAATGTCCTTTTGCATTCTCCAAGGCTTCCAGACGTTTCTCATAACGGCCGAAATTGCCCAATAGAAGCACTTCATTGAGCAGGAATTTCCCTTCTTTCACATCGGGTTCTATCAACAGACATTCCTTGCTTATGCCAAGCACATCGTGCATGATGTACATTATGGCTCTTGCAAAGCGGGTAAGATTCAACTCCTTGAGAGTGGCTTGGAACTCTTTTTGTGCTTGTTGAGAGAAGCCATCAGCATTGCATTTGCGTAGCAAGTAATAATAGTCTATGACCTGACGAAGTCCTATGCCCACAGTGGAAATATGCCTGTAAAGGTGAAGCAATTGATAAATGACATTGAACTCGTTGGTGGGTGCAAAGAACGAATATTTGCCGTCAGGGGTTGAAACCTTGTGGTTGAACTGACTGTCGCCTATCCTATCGAAATATTTTGTCAACTTTTTCTCCGTGAAGGGGTTGAGCATGTAGGATGGCTTGAAATGCACTTCCACCTCTGCATCCCTGAACATTGGAAAGTCAACATGGATTCGTGTTGCGGGCTGGTTATAGTATTTGGTGGTGAATTCGAGTATTTTCTCACGCCCCCCCGCCAGCCAAATGTCGATGTCGCCAGGCTCGCGTTGGTATGCGTCAGGATACATGATGGAATTACCCTGTCCCTTTAGTATGCAATTTGGAAAGCCATTTTCCAAGAACCATTTGCTCGCCTTGTCTGCACATTTGTAAAGTTCTTCATTGCGTTTGCGCAGACGATGGAGTTCAAAGTACCATTCCATTACATCATCATCTGTTGGCTTGTTGCCTTGGAATCCATCTTTGGCAAGCTTGCCATTTTGCATCATTATTGTTGGTGCATACACGCCAGTGATGGTTTGGCTTGTGGAAAATTCCAACAATTTGTGCCAATTGATGTCTTTTATGCAAGCAGGAACAGGCTCTTTTTCGTTAAGGCAAAATTTGAGTAATTCAAGATAGGCGATTGTCTCATCCATGTTGAATGTGGTTTTAGTGTTTGATTATCTTGCTGACAGTCAAGAATATAATCTTGAAATACTGGGATAACGAAGGGTCTTTGATGTACTTCATGTTGTACTCTATTTTTTTTGGCATTATCTCTTCCACATACATCTTATGGGGGTCTTTGGCTTTGCCAAGTATTTCATTCTCATTGGAATAATGTATGGAAGCATAGTCGGTGATGCCAGGAAGCACACTCAGCACAACACGTTGTTCAGGGGTGTAAAGACGCACATATTTCTCAACTTCGGGACGTGGCCCCACAAGGCTCATTTCGCCCTTTATGACGTTTACCAATTGTGGTAGTTCGTCAAGTTTGTATTTACGCAAGTGCTGCCCTATTTTTGTTATACGTTCATCCTTGCCAATTGTAATCTGGTTGCCTTTGTCAGAACCTTCTCTCATGGTTCTGAACTTCAAGAGCTTGAATGGCTTGCCATCTTTCCCTATGCGCTTTTGGGCATACAAACTAGGACCTTTGCTTTCGGTTTTTATCAGTATGTATATGATAAGCAATATGGGTGACAGGAATACAAGACCCAAGCACGAAATGATTATGTCAAATAAACGCGTCATCTAAGAATTCAACCAACTATTTTGTCATGTGCTTCCTTTACAGCCTTTATTACGAACTGCACTTTCTCTTCATCAAGTTGTGGGTATACCGGAAGTGAAATCTCATGTGCGTAATCCTCGTATGCTTTTGGGTAATTGGAAATGTCATAGCCAAGTCCTTTGTAATAAGACAACATGGCAAGTGGGACAAAATGCACATTTACTGCAACTTCTTGCTTTGCAATCTCGTTGATCATGGCATCTCGTTGTGCTTCATCCACATCCTTGATGCGAAGCGCATAGACATGGTAAGAACTTTCTCGGAACCCGTCATGGGATGGTGGTGTGATAGCCCAATCGCAGCATCTGAAAGCTTGGTCGTATGTGTTGAAAATATGTTTACGTATTGCCAACAGGCGGTCGTATTGGCGAATTTGTGCCAATCCTATAGCTGCGTTGATGTCTGCCATGTTTGCCTTCATGCCTTTGCCCACGATGTCGTAGCGCCAACCGCCAGCCTGGCTTTTGGTGAAAGCATCCTTGGTCTGGCAGTTTAGTGTCATGAGGCGCAATTCCTTGTATAGAATCTCGTTGTCGAATGGTGCTGGGAGATTGAAACAGATGGCACCGCCTTCAGCCGTGGTGATGTTTTTCACGGCATGGAGTGAGAAAATGGATATGTCGGCTTGTTGCTCTTTATCTTTATTGATGGAGATTGCACCCAAGGAGTGGGCAGAGTCACTCAACACGAGGATCCTACCCAATTTGCGCTGCACTTCGTTGCCAGGAGTGAACAATGACTTGATTTCTGGTTCTTTCACTAGCGACATTATGGAAGCATAGTCGCAGGGGAAACCGGCTATGTCTACAGGTATGATGGCTTTTGTCTTGGGGGTTATTGCCTTTCTTATGGCTTCTATAGAAATGTTGAAATCATCGCCGGCATCCACCATTACAACTTTCGCTCCTGCCCACATCACTGCCATTGCTGTTGCACAATAGGTGTATACTGGAATGATTACCTCGTCATCCGGGGTGACACCAAACCATCTCAACATCATGATGGCTCCTGAAGTCCAGGAATTTACACATAATGTGGCTTGTGCGTCTGTAAGTTTCTTTATCTCGGCTTCAAGAGCCTTCACTTTTGGTCCCGTCGTAATCCATCCTGACTTTAGAGAATCCATTACTTCGTCTATGACATTTTGATCGACGTATGGGGGAGAAAAAGGTATCTTCATCTTGATTATAATTGTTCTTAAGGAATTCTTGTATAGTATGTTTGTCTATTTTCTAATAGTTTTTTCCAAAGCGAATCTTATTCTTGCAGATTCAACCGCTTCTTTGACAACAGTCCTGTCAGTAAGTCGTTATTCTGTTTTTTTGAAAACGATTCTTTATGGAGTATTTTTTCTTCATTTCGTCGATGTGGAGGAAAAATATCATAAGGATAAAGTATGTATCCTTGTGAAAATACCTCACTGCTCCCCAGTCTGTTGCTATGATGCATAAAATCCATACAACAAATAGGGTGGCTAATTTGTCTTTTTTGTAGTATTTCATTTCTTGAAGCAACAAATAGAAATATATGCTGTAATATGAAATAAAACCAACTAAGCCGCCACAACAAAGCATTTCCACAAAGTTGTTGTGGGTGTAGGTGCTTTTAAAGCCTCCTCTCGACAAGGCTACAGGAGAGTTACCTATGCCTATTCCAAATATTGGATTTTCCAAGAAGTTTTCCCATCCAATTCGCCTATATTCATCTCTCAATTC
>CAMJLI010000006.1 GCA_946406585.1 uncultured Prevotellaceae bacterium
AATGGCGACCGACGTAACATCTTCCGCAATGGGGCGTAACATCTTCCGCAATGGGACGTAACATCTTCCGCAATGGACGTAACATCTTCCGCAATGGACGTAACATTCTCCGCAATGGACGTAACATTCTCCACTTTACGGCACTTTTAGGTTTTTGTACGGGAAATAGGCCATTATGCGACAGAAAATGCAGGTTTATGCATGAAATGTCGCAATATGGGCGTAGTGTCGTAACGAACTGATTAGAAAAATATTAGAAAATCATGTGCGAGGGAAAACCAGATGTATATTTGCAATGTCAAAAGGAACAAACAGAATTCAATATACAATAACAAAAAAATTACAATTATGAAAAAGTATAAAATAATCCTCGTAACATTCATTGGAGTGGTAATAGCAGCTTTGGCGATAGCCATCGAAGTGCTTGACAACGACAAGGTAATCCCAGCAGGACAGTTGCCATTGGCAGCCAAGGACTATGTAGAACAAAATTACCCTGGCAGTTCCATCGCATACGCCAAGATAGAGAACGACATCATCTACTCCACTTACAAAGTAAGGCTGGACAACGGTCTAGAACTGGAATTCGACAATGACGGTTTCCTGAAAGACATCGACGACTAATCAGCAGGTGTGGGAACTTGTCAGCTCAATGGTTATGATTCCTGGTATTCCTCTCCCAGAACACGCCATCTGAATATCCCTGAATAGAACTATCGATTTCTGCATTCACAAGTCTTTTTGCGGCCCAGAGGCAATATTCCCTGTTGCTCTCCACGCCGCAAAATTTTCTTTTTAGCTTACGAGCCACCACGGCGGATGTTCCGCTGCCAAGGAAGGGGTCGAAAATCCTGTCCCCTGGCTTGGACGAAGCAAGAATCAATTTTGCAAACAATTTTTCAGGTTTCTGCGTTGGATGGTCGGTGTTCTCCGGCATGGACCAAAAAGGAATGCTTATGTCGTCCCAGAAATTTGAAGGATAGGTGATCCTGAAATTCCCATCTTCCGTTTCCTCCCAATCTTTTGGCTTGCCGTCAACCTTATATGGAGCTATCACCTTTCTTTTCATCATTACAGACTCCACATCAAAATAATAATTATTGGGATTCTTCACTGCAAACCATATATCCTCCATTCCATTTTTCCAATTCGTCTTTGCCCCACGGCCTTTCTCCCTTTGCCATGTTATCCTGTTGATGACAGTTAGCCTTTCCTCCAACACCCTTTGCATGGAGGAAATGCATTTCCAGTCGCCACACATATATAACGAACCATCGGGTTTCAGCTTGTCGCAAACCTTATGAAACCAACTGCGCAAGTAATCTTCATAGTCGGATGATTTCATGGCAGAAAACTTCCTTCCATGAAAATCCCTGTCCAAATTATATGGGGGGTCGACTATCACGAGGTCAAAATAATCATCAGGGATGCCATCAATGCAGTCATGCAAGTCTCCATTGATTATCATGTCATCATGAAACCCATTGACCAACTCCCCTGGTGAACTGACATATTTCTCCAGATTTGGCATTTCATCATCAGATAATGTCAGTGTCTTGTTCCTTGCCGCCCTTTTCCTTTTTTCTTCCATTTCAGGCTTGATTCATTTGAAGATGATGCAAAATTAATTAGAATATTTCAAAAAACAAAATACACGGCAAGGCGGATAAACAAAAAAACACTTCGCTCTGCTTGCTTGTCGGAAAAAATTATTTATATTTGCAGAAATTTAGCGTAGGTGCATTATAGACAATCTCATAAACATGATTTTTGCACGCCTAAATATATTTTATCTAAACTTATCACACAAAAAAACGAGAACCATGAAAAGAATTATTTTCACTTTGTTTTTGGTGCTATCAGCAATAAGCATCAATGCCCAACAATTTTATGGAAGAGTTATCTCTTCTGACGGTTTTGCAAACATCCGCAAGGGTCCAGGAACAAAATATGAGATTGTGAAGACATATCAGTCAGAAGATTACCTTTACTACACCCCGGAAAAGAGCGGGTGGAGCAAAGTCTACACGAGCAAGGACAAAAGTTCGTACATGGGCTACATGTATACGAAACTCATCACAAAAGTTGAAGATGTCGTGCCCGACAACATGGAAATCGGCAAAATCACAGACCCTGTGGACACCTATGTGAACGTTCGTCGTGGTCCAGGCACTAAATATGCAATATCAAGTCGTCTTGATATAGGAACGGAAGTCTATTTTGTCAAAGAAGATGCCAATTGGGCCAAGGTGTACGATATGGACAAGAAGTATTTAGGCTTTGTATCCTTGAGCCGCATACGCAAATGACACAAGCAGAATAAACAAGAATTCGAACTGTACAGAAATGGGGGGACAGCCTTGAACCATTGCAAGTCAGTTCGATTTTTTCATTTTGCGAAAGTGGGAATCCAACAGAACACAATGTACTGGCATCAACATAAGTCGACAAAACAAAAAACAAAGTGAAATGCAAAAATCCAACAAAGGCTTCATCTATTTCATCTGCCTTGTTTCGGCGATGGGCGGTCTGCTTTTCGGCTACGACTGGGTGGTGATAGGAGGAGCCAAACCATTCTATGAATTATATTTCGGCATTACAGACTCGCCCTTGATGCAGGGATTGGCCATGACGACAGCCTTGGTGGGCTGTCTTGTGGGTGCGATGCTGGCAGGGGCGGCTTCCGACAAATATGGACGAAAGCCATTGTTGATGGTGTCAGCTGTATTGTTCACGGTGTCAGCCATAGCCACGGGCTTGTTCAATGATTTCTTGTTGTTCAACATATCGCGCCTGGTGGGAGGCGTAGGCATTGGCGTGGCATCAGCCCTGTCACCGATGTACATTGCCGAGGTGAGCCCTGCCGAGATACGCGGACGCATGGTAAGCCTCAACCAGATGACCATCGTATTAGGCATCCTCGGTGCTCAGGTGGTGAACATGCTGTTGGCGAGAGACACGGCGGTTGCCGCCGAGCAGGCATGGAATTTGGAATGGGGATGGCGTTGGATGTTCTGGGCCGAGACATTGCCCGCCGCCCTGTTTCTGCTGATGAGCTTCTTCATCCCAGAGAGTCCGGTGTTCCTCAGGATGAAGTCAGAGCCACAAGAAGAAGGCAAGAAAGCAGAAGCAGGTCTTGGGGAGCTGTTCCAGTCCAAGTACAGCCGTGTGTTGCTGCTTGGCCTTGTTATTGCCGTGTTCCAGCAATGGTGCGGCACGAATGTCATTTTCAACTACGCCCAGGAGATATTCGTGGGTGCCGGCTTCGATGTCGACGGCATGTTCATCAACATCGTCATAACAGGCATTGCCAACGTGGTATTTACCATCATTGCGCTCTATACCATTGAGAAATGGGGACGCCGCACACTGATATTGCTTGGAGCCGGCGGACTGGGCCTGATATACTTCGTCCTTGGCACCTGTTACTTCATGGGAATGACAGGCATGCTCATGGTGGTTCTTGTGGTGGCAGCCATATCGGTATATGCCATGACCCTCGGTCCGGTCACCTGGACGCTGCTGGCTGAGATTTTCCCACACCGCATAAGGGGCATAGCCATGGCCACATGCACCTTTGCCCTATGGGTGGGGTGCTGCACGCTCACCTTCTCGTTTCCATCGATGAACTCGGCACTTGGCAGCAGCGGCACATTCTGGATATACAGCGGCATTTGCGTGAGCGCCTTTATCTTCCTCTTCCGCCGCTGCCCCGAGACCAAGGGGAAGAGTCTGGAGGAATTGGAAAATGAACTGACATGACAATTATCAAGAACTAACATAACAACACTATAATATTATGGTGAAAGCTTGGAGAGAGCTGGTGACAATACCGACATACGAAGTCGGGGTGCCTGAGAAGAACCCAATGTTTTTGGAGAAACGAGTATACCAAGGAAGCAGTGGCGTGGTCTACCCCTACCCTGTCATCGAGACTATGAGCGATGAGAAGGAAGACAAGGACTATCTTGCCATCTGGCTGGAGAACGAATATATCAAGGTGATGGTGCTGCCCGAACTTGGCGGTCGTGTGCAGATGGCGTACGACAAGATAGCCCAGCGCCATTTTGTGTATTACAACCATGTCATCAAGCCTGCACTCGTAGGACTGGCAGGACCATGGATAAGCGGAGGCATAGAGTTCAACTGGCCCCAGCATCACCGTCCCACCACCTACATGCCAGTAGACACATATATAGAGGAGAATGCCGACGGGTCGGTGAGCGTATGGGTGAGCGAGATGGAGAAAATGTTCCATCAGAAAGGAATGGCAGGCTTCACCCTGCGCCCCGGGTGTGCATATCTGGAAATCAAGGGACGCTGCTACAACCGCACCGACATGCCGCAGACCTTCCTCTGGTGGGCAAACCCCGCTGTAGAGGTGAACGATGAGTATCAGAGCGTCTTCCCACCCGACATCAATGCCGTGTTCGACCATGGCAAGCGCGCCGTGTCGTCGTTCCCCATAGCCACAGGAACATACTACAAGATGGACTACTCGGCAGGAGTAGACATATCCAACTACAAGAACATCTTCGTGCCCACCTCATACATGGGGGTGAACTCACGTTTCAACTTTGAAGGCGGCTACGAGAACGACACCAAGGCGGGAATGCTGCATGTAGCATCACACCACTTTTCTCCAGGAAAGAAACAATGGACATGGGGCAACGGCGACTTCGGCAGGGCCTGGGACCGCAATCTCACCGACGATGTCACTCCAGAAGAAGCAGAAAAGTGGCATCTAAACCGAAAGGGCTTCCGCCCATACATAGAACTGATGGCTGGTGTATATACCGAAAACCAGCCCGACTTCTCCTGGCTGATGCCTTACGAGGAAAAGACATTCACCCAATACTTCATGCCCTATCGAGAACTGGGCGTGGTGAAGGAAGCCTCCAAGGACCTCATATTCAACATCGACCAGACAGACTGCGGCATGATGATGTTGAAGGTCTTCGCCACATCAAAGCAAGACGTTGACATCATTCTCAGGAACGACAACGGAGAAGAATATTACCACAAGCAACAGACACTCTCTCCCGAGGAAGTGCTCGTGGAAACCGTGGATGTGAAAGGCGCCAGGGCAGACGAACTGACATTCGAGATAGTGAAAACCTTCGCCTATGGACAGCGCACCGTGCTCAAATGGCATGCCGAGGACGACGAGATACGCCCCATCCCCGACAGC
This sequence comes from uncultured Prevotellaceae bacterium, assembly GCA_946406585.1. Next base: position 5,192 of record CAMJLI010000006.1, read on the forward strand.
GCCGAGGCTGCCCTCCCGCCAGAACAAGTGAAGACAAACGAACAGCTATACCTCACAGGCATGCACCTGGAGCAGTATCGTCATGCCACATGGATGCCCACCGACTACTACGAGGAGGCGCTGCGCCGCGACCCCAACGACATTCGTTGCCTCAATGCCCTCGGACTGTGGTACATCCGCAAGGGACGCTTCGCACTTGCCGAACAACACCTGCGCAAGGCAGTGAAGCTATCCCTGAAACGCAACCCCAACCCATACGACAGCGAACCAATCTACAATCTTGGCCTCGCCCTCAAATATCAGGGACTTTTAGACGAAGCATACGAGCGTTTCTGGAAAGCCACATGGAGCAAGGCATGGGCTGATGCAGGCTATTTCGAAGCCGCCAAGATCAGTGTGGCACAGGGGCGTTATGAGGATGCCCTTGACGAAATCTGCCGGTGCCTGGACAACAACTGGCACAACCACAAGGCACGTGCGCTGAAAGCAACCATCTTGCGCAAGATGGGGCGCAACAGCGAGGCGTTGGCCCTCATCGACGAGTCGCTGAAATACGACCAGTTCAACTATGGCTGCCGGTTCGAGAAATACCTCATGGAAAAGGACGATGCCATATTGGAAGAGATGAAGCGGATGATGCGCCGCTCCGCACAAAACTACGACGAGGTGGCACTCGACTATTCCGCAGCAGGCCTTGCCGACGAAGCACTTGCCATCTGGGACATCGCCATCAGCGAAGGCGCCACGACACCCATGACCTATTATTACATGGGGCGCCATGAAGAAGCAGAGCAAGCCTGTCCAGACTACTGCTTCCCCAACCGCCCAGAGGATGTGGCAGCACTTGAGGCCGCCAAGAAACAAAACCCGAAGGGTGCCAAGGCTCCCTATTATCTCGGTTGCCTTTATTATGCTGCCCGACAATACGACCTCGCCATCGAGAACTGGGAACTCTCAGCCAAGCTCGACCCCTCGTTCCCCACGGTTTGGCGCAACTTAGCCTTGGGACGCTTCAACAAACAGAACCGCCAGGAGGAGGCTCTCGAATACATGGAAAGAGCATTCCACCTCGACGAGGACGACGAAAGGATACTCATGGAGCTCGACCAGCTCTACAAGCGTATTCACAAGTCCCATGCCGAGCGTCTTGCATTCTTGCAGAGACACCCACAATTGGTGGAGCGTCGCGACGACCTCGTCCTTGAAGAGATAACATTGCTCAACCAGACCGGCCGTTATGAGGAAGCCATGCAGAAACTCGACGCCCACACATTCCATCCATGGGAAGGCGGAGAAGGGAAAGTGCCTGCGCAGTATCAGATTTGCCGCGTGGAACTGGCGAAAAAAGCATTAGCAGCAAAGGAATATGGCAAGGCCGTAGAACTGCTCAGCGAATGTCTCGAATACCCCCACCACCTCGGCGAGGGCAAACTTTACGGCGCACAGGAAAACGACTTCCACTACCTGCTCGGTGTGGCCTACGACTCTCTTGGCGAAAAGGCAAAAGCCGTGGAGTGTTGGGAGAAAGCCACAAAAGGGCCTCAGGAACCGGCAGCAGCCATGTACTACAACGACGCGAAACCCGACAAGATATTCTACCAAGGACTGGCATTGTATAAGTTGGGCCGTGAAGGCGAGGCTCACGGGCGTTTCTTCAAACTGATAAACTATGGCAAGCAGCACATCTTTGAAAAACAAGTGATGGACTACTTTGCCGTTTCACTACCCGACCTGCTTATCTGGGAAGACTCATTGGACACGAAGAATGTCATCCACTGCAAGTACATGCTTGCCCTCGGCCATTATGGAATGGGCGACATGAAACATGCGCTCAAATACCTCGCAGAGGTGGAGGCAATGGACAACAACCATCAGGGCATACAGCAGTTGCGCACGTTGATTGATGCTCATTTCTGACAAAAAACATACATTGTTAAGAAAAAAAACAAAAAAAAGAACAAAAATATTTGCAGATTAAAACAAAACCATTACCTTTGCAAACGAATTAAAACAAAACTGAACATTATGGTTAGAAATTCAAACTTTTGGTGGTGGCAGTACTCAAGATTCAAAAGATCGTGAGAAGATAGCCACGTACCTATAAAGTTTGGAAAAATATATGGAGAGGCTTGTCGTTCTTGCGACAAGCCTCTAAATTTTTTTATAATAATGTATCATCAAACAACAACAATATGAACAATTTCCAAGTAGACAAGAACGGCTTTTATGGAGAGTTTGGAGGAGCTTACGTACCAGAGATTCTCTACAAATGCGTACACGACTTGCAGGAAGCCTACCTGCCAATTATCCAATCGGAAGAATTCAAGAGCGAATACCACGCACTGCTGAAAGACTATGTAGGCCGCCCGTCCCCCCTCTATCACGCCAAGAGGATGAGCGAGCGACACGGCTGCCAGCTTTACCTGAAACGAGAAGACCTGAACCATACAGGAGCACACAAAATCAACAACACCATAGGGCAGATACTGCTGGCAAAGAAAATGGGAAAGACAAGGGTGATAGCAGAGACAGGAGCCGGGCAGCACGGCGTGGCAACGGCAACGGTATGCGCACTGATGAACATGAAATGCGAGATTTTCATGGGAGCCACCGACGTGGAACGGCAGCACACCAACGTGGAGCGCATGAACATGCTTGGCGCCGAGGTGCATCCCGTAAGGACCGGCAACATGACTCTTTCCGATGCCTGCTCAGCAGCCATACGCGACTGGTGCTGCCACCCTCAAGACACATTCTACATCGTAGGTTCCACGATGGGCCCACACCCCTACCCCGACCTCGTGGCACGGATGCAGAGCATCATCTCGGAAGAAATAAAATGGCAGTTGGAGGAGAAAATAGGGCGCGACCACCCAGACTACCTCATTGCCTGCATCGGAGGTGGCAGCAACGCCGCCGGCACCATCTACCATTACATGAATGACGAAAGAGTGAAAATAGTGCTGGCAGAAGCAGGAGGCCACGGATGGCAAACCGACCACACGGCAGCCACCATACACAAGGGGACGACAGGCATCCTGCACGGAGCAAAGATGCTGGTGATGCAGAACAGCGACGGGCAGATAGAGGAGGCCTTCACCATTTCTGCAGGACTTGACTACCCAGGGGTGGGTCCCATGCACTGCAACATGGCAAAGCAAGGGCGAACCAAGGTGCTGAGCATCAACGACGACGAAGCCATCTATGGCGGATACGAACTGACACGGCTGGAAGGCATCATACCGGCAATAGAATCGGCACATGCCATAGCAGCCCTCGGCAAGCTGACCTTCAAGCCCGACGACGTGGTGGTGCTCACCGTGAGCGGAAGAGGCGACAAAGACATAGAGACATACCTTGACAACAAAAAAATGGCTAAAGAATATGGAGAATTTTAAGTATCAGACAAAAAGCAGGACCATCCTCGCCGACCTTCACACACCAGTGGGAGCATACATGCGACTGCGCGACCGCTACCCACAAAGTGTGTTGATGGAGAGCAGCGACTATCACGAGAGCAACAACTCACGCTCATTCATAGGCATCAACCCCATGGCAAGCGTCGCCATAGCACATGGGAAAGCAACCATCAGCTACCCTGACGGCACCTGCCTGAAGCGAGAGATAGACAACACTTACACCGCCGACAAGGCAATACACGAACTTGTGGACCACATCGAGACAAGCGGCGATGACGCAAGCCTCTATGGACTGTTCGGATATACAAGCTTCAATGCCGTGAGATATTTTGAAAACATAAACGTAAAAGATGAAGAAAAAGAGAAGAACGACGCACCCGACCTATACTATATATTATATAGAGAGGTGATAGTGTTCGACCATCACAACAACCTGCTGAAGGTGGTGACGCTGGGCACCGAAAAGGACATCGACGACGTGCTGCTCGCCATGAACAAGGGCAACGTGCAAGCCTATGACTTCCACCCCGTTGGGGAAACGACAAGCACCCTGACCGACGAAGAGCACAAAGCCAACATCCGCCGAGGCATAGAACACTGCCTGCGAGGCGACGTGTTCCAGATAGTGCTCAGCAGACGATTCATACAAAAATACGAAGGCGACGACTTCAAGCTATACCGCGCCCTGCGCAGCATCAACCCCTCGCCCTATCTTTTCTATTTCGACTTCGGAGGCTTCCGCATCTTCGGCTCCTCACCCGAAACCCATTGCCGCATAGACGGGCGCAAGGCATTCATAGACCCCATCGCCGGCACGACACGACGGACGGGCGATGAAGAAGAAGACAGGAAGGGAGCAGAGTACCTGCGCAACGACCCGAAGGAGAATGCCGAGCACGTGATGCTGGTGGACCTCGCCCGCAACGACCTGTCGAGGAACTGCCACGACGTGAAGGTGGAATTCTACAAGGACCTGCAATATTACTCACACGTGATACACCTTGTATCGAGAGTGTCGGGTCAAATGGATGACAACGCCGACCCCATCAAGGCATTCATAAACACCTTCCCTGCCGGCACACTATCTGGCGCGCCAAAGGTGAGAGCAATGCAACTGATATCTGAATACGAGCCACACAACCGTGGAGCCTACGGCGGCTGCATAGGCATCATCGGACTCGACGGCAGCCAGAATCAAGCCATCACCATACGCACCTTCGTAGCCCGCAATGGAGAACTGTGGTTCCAAGCCGGAGGCGGCATAGTGGCAAAGAGCGACGAGGAATACGAGCTACAAGAAGTGAACAACAAACTCGGGGCACTGCGCCGGGCAATATTCATGGCAGAAAAAATGTAAGAGATGAAGACAGTAATCATAGACAACTACGACTCGTTCACATACAACTTGAGTCACCTGGTGAAAGAATTGGGAGCAGAGGTAACCGTGCTGCGCAACGACCAGTTTGAGCTCCCCTGTTTGGAAGAATACGACAACATCATCCTCTCACCCGGTCCTGGCATACCATCCGAAGCCGGACTGCTGATGGATGTGATAAGAACCTACAAAGGCCGGAAACCCATCCTTGGCGTATGCCTTGGCCATCAAGCCATCGGCGAAGTGTTTGGAGCCAGACTGGAAAATCTCAAAGAGGTGTTCCATGGTGTGGCCACCCCGTGCCATCTGCTCGAAGACACCATCTTCACCGGACTGCCCAAAGACATCACCATAGGACGCTACCACTCATGGGTGGTGGCAAAGGAGGGGTTCCCCACCTGCCTTGAAATAACAGCCATGAGCGACGAAGGACAAATAATGGCACTGCGACACAAGCAGTACGACATCCATGGAATACAGTTCCACCCTGAATCAGTACTAACACCCAACGGAAAAGAAATAATAAAAAACTTCATGCAATTATGAAAGAGATATTGGAAAAAATCCTCAACCACGAGGAACTGACACGTGAGGAAATGAAAAGAATCCTCATAGGTATCACCCACGGCGAATACGCCAACGAGCAAATAACAGCACTATTGTCGTGCCTGCAAATGAGAGGCGTCACAGTGGACGAGCTTCTCGGCTTCCGCGACGGCATCCTTGAGACCGGCGTGCCCGCCATCCTCAACGCCGACCGATACATCGACGTAGTGGGAACAGGCGGCGACAGGAAAAACACATTCAACATATCCACCACGGCATGTTTCGTCATTGCAGGAGCCGGATACAAGGTGGCCAAGCACGGCAACTACGCCGCCACAAGCGTCAGCGGGGCATCAAACGTGATACAGCACCATGGGATAAAGTTCACCGACGACATCAGCCGGCTGAACAGAAGCCTCAACGAAGCAGGCATCGTCTACCTGCACGCACAACTATTTGCCAAGGCCATGAAATTTGTGGGACCAATAAGAAAAGCATTGCAATTCCCTACAATCTTCAACCTATTGGGACCAATTGTCAACCCATCGCAACCCAAATGCCAGTTGCTCGGAGTGGCAAACCTCGACCAGATGCGGCTATACAACAGTGTTTACCAGAAAATAGGCATCGACTATGGCATCGTGAACTCCATCGACGGGTATGACGAGATATCCCTGACAAGCGACTTCAAGGTTACAACAAACAACTACGAGCGCATCTTCAAGCCTCAAGACCTTGGATTTGACATCGCCAAACCAGAAGAACTCGTTGGAGGAGCAACAGAAGAAGAGGCAGCACAAATATTCGACAGCGTGCTTGAGAACCGGGCATTGCCAGCACAAAAGAACATCGTGCTCGCCAATGCCGCCTTCGGAATACAAGTGATGGAAAAAGGCACGAAGAGCATCGAAGAATGCATAGAGATAGCACGGGAGAGCATCGACAGCGGCGCCGCCCTGCGCACATTCCACAAATTCGTGGAACTCAATTCATAGGAAGGAGCCTTTATCTTCTGCAAAGACCTCAATTCACATGCAGATTACAACAATTTCTGAAATTTTGAATTCCCATCTTAACACAATACCAAGACAATGCAAGACATACTGCAAGAAATAACATCCCACAAGCGGGAAGAGATAGAAAGGCTGTACCAAAAGAAAGTGTCGCTCAGAGAGGCCCTTTTAGCCTCAGAAACGGGAATCATCGCCGAATTCAAGCGCCGCTCGCCCTCGAAAGGATGGATAAAAGAAGAAGGCAAAGCCGACGAAATACCTATCAGCTACCAGCAAAACGGTGCGGCTGCCATCTCCATCCTTACCGATGAGAACTATTTTGGAGGTAGCGACGAATTCATCTCGACGGCACGACGCTCGGGTGTAACCATCCCTATCCTGTATAAGAATTTCGTTATCGACGAAGCACAAATCTATGCAGCAGCCATCTGTGGCGCTTCTGCCATATTGCTAATAGCAGCATGTCTGACCAAAGCCCGATGCAAGATGCTGATGGACAAGGCTCACGACCTTGGTCTGGAAGTGCTGCTTGAAATGCACTCCGAAGAAGAACTGGAGTATGCCGAACTGAATCCCGACCTCTGCGGCATCAACAACCGCAACTTGGGCACTTTTGTCACCGATGTGCAGAACTCCTTCCGTCTGGCAGAGCACCTGCCGAAAGACAGCGTGAAAGTAAGCGAAAGCGGCATCAGCAATCCACAGACAATAAGTGCATTGAGAGAGGCAGGATTCAATGGCTTCCTCATCGGCGAGTGCTTCATGCGCACCAGCAACCCCGGACTCGCATTGAAAGAAATGATAGATGCCATATGAGAGGCCTTTTTAGAGGAGATAGAGGTGATAGAGGTGATAGATGCTATAGGATTGATAGAAGCAATAGAAACAATAGAAACAAAAAAAAGCATACAATGAACAAGATAAACAGACTTTTCAAGGAAAACAGAGACAATAGAAACAATAGAGACAATAGAGAAAAGATAGACAATGGAGAGAATGGAGAGAAAGGAGAGAATAAAAACGACAAGCTGTTGTCCATCTATTTCTGTGCAGGCTGCCCCACCCTTGAAGGCACGGCAGACGTGATACTCACCCTGCAACGCAGAGGTATAGCAATGATAGAGGTGGGCATACCCTTCAGCGACCCCCTGGCAGACGGGCCCGTCATACAAGGTGCAGCCACAAAGGCGCTGAAAAATGGAATGAACCTGAAATTGCTCTTCGCACAACTGAAAGCCATAAAAGACAAAGTAGAAATACCACTCGTGATGATGGGCTATCTCAACCCCATCCTGCACTATGGCATAGAGGAATTCTGCCAAAGCTGCGTGGACAGCGGCGTGAGCGGAGCCATCATCCCCGACCTGCCTTTCGAGGACTACCAAAGCATCGTCAGACCGATAGCCGACAAATACGACCTACGCATCATAATGCTCATCACACCAGAGACCAGCGAAGAGCGCATACGCCTGATAGACGACAACACCGACGGCTTCATCTACATGGTGTCATCTGCCGCCATCACGGGCACGCAGAAAAGTTTCGACGAGCAGAAACAGGAATACTTCCGCCGCATCGAAGCGATGCAACTGCGCAACCCACGCATGATAGGTTTCGGCATAAGCAATGCACAGACCCTCAAGGCCGCCCAAGACCATGCCGCCGGAGCCATCATTGGCTCCAAATTCGTCACCCTGCTCGACGAGGCATACTGCAATAAAAAGCAAGAAGAAGAGCGTCAAGAAGCAGTCTGCCAAGAAGGAAAAGGAGGCCTCCAGGACAACCCTGTGGACAAAGCCCTCGACAAGTTGTTTGCTGCCCTGAAGGAATGAATGGCATGAATTCATCAATCCACAACCACTGTTAATGTCAACATGATTGTAACACCATGTCAGTCATGCCAAAAACCCATGAGCAAGGCCATAATTGAGGAAAAAAACTGGTAATGTATTGTTCTTTCAAAAAATCATGCTATATTTGCATGACTTAAACAACAATATGAAAATACCAAGTTTTTTTCGTCCTTCACAATCCATAGCAACCCGCCTGACATGGCGCGTTGTGGGCACACTCTTCATCATATCCATAATCCTGTCTGCATTGGTGTTGGCAGTAATTTGGATTGTAGGAATCTTCATTTTTGGAGCCCTGTATTGGTCGAGGATGGATGTCTCAGAAGAAAAGATAAACACCGTATTCTCTGCCGTTGAGGTTGCATTGAGCAACAACGTACCAGAATTGGAGGAAAGCATCAACAATAAAGACAAAGAATTCTATGCCATCGACCACCTGCTCCGCCTCAATCCAAACATAGTGGGTGCCGCCTATGCCCTCAATCCTGACTATAAGCCAAGGAAAGGACAGCAGGTCGCCCCGTACGTGTTCCGCGACAGCACAGGCATAGAGGCCAAAAGACTTGACACTCCGGAATACGACTATATCCACAAGGAATGGTATGCCAAGCCTATGGAGATAGGCAAGACTTTGTGGACAGAACCCTACATAGACAAAGGTGGTGGAGAAATATTGATGACCACATGCTCCATGCCATTGTTCAACCAAAAAGGGGAGATGTATGTAGTCCAGACAGCAGACCTCTCGCTCAACTGGATAAAAAAATTGACTGAAGAAGTAGACAGCTTAAACAACACAGATTACTATTTTGGCCTTAGGGATAAAGACAAGGGCCACTCACGCAGTTTCATCGTGACCTCGAGTGGCAATTTTGTAGTCCATCCTGACAAGAAGTTGCAAGCAGGCGACAAAATTGAAAATTATATCAAGACGTCCAATTACAAAAAAGCAAAAGAAGCAATCAAGGAAATTCTTTCAGGAGAAAATGGCATTACGTCGTATAGAGACAAAGACGGCAAAGCCTGCTTCATGTTCTATGGGCCGATAAGGCACACAGGATGGACAATGGTCACGATGGTTCCTTTTGGGGACCTCTTGGCTCCCGTCAACGTCTTCATACGCGTCCTGTTCATCTCACTTGTCATCGGTCTGATAATAATAGCCCTGGTATGCCGTAGAAACATACACAATATAACCAAGCCCCTGAGGCTGTTTGCAAACTCGGCAGACGAGATAGCCAAAGGAAACTTTGTCGCCCCACTGCCTAAAATCAAGTCAAAGGACGAGATGCTCAAGCTGCACAACTCTTTCTCCACCATGCAGCAGTCGCTCGTTAGCCAGATAGAAGAAATAAAAAAGGCCAACGAGGAGAAAGGCCGCATCGAGAGCGAGTTGGTCATCGCACGCAACATACAGATGTCGATGATTCCGAAGAAATTCCCCGCCTTCCCCGACCGGACAGACATAGACGTCTACGCCTCGCTGACCCCTGCCAAGGAAGTAGGCGGCGACTTGTACGACTACCTCATCCGCGACGAGAAGCTGTTCTTCTGCATTGGAGATGTTTCTGGCAAGGGCATCCCTGCATCAATGGTGATGGCAGTGACACGAGCATTGTTCCGCACAGCCACCGCACACGACAGCAACCCCAACAAGATAATGGGTGGAATAAACGACATGCTGGTTGACGACAACGACTCAAGCATGTTCGTCACCTTGTTCGTTGGAGTCCTCGACCTTCCCACGGGTCGCTTGCGATACTGCAATGCAGGGCACAACTCACCATTGCTGATAGACACTACAAATACTACAATCCTGCCTTGCGAAGCCAATCTCCCATTGGGAATAATGGAGAAATACAAGTTTGAAATGCAAGAAACCATCATCAGTCCCCAAACGACGATATTCCTCTACACCGACGGACTGACGGAGGCAGAGAACATGCGCTACGAACTATTCAACGAAGAGCGCGTGGTGGACGTGGCAAAGAAGGCCGGGCCACAACCCCAAGAACTGATAGAAGAGATGAAGAAAATTGTGGGCAGGTTTGTAGGCAATTCCGACCAAAACGACGACATGACCATGCTTGCCATACAGTACACCAAACAGCAACTGCCCTATTCACGACTCTCCCGCAGCATCACCCTGAACAATGACATAGAACAGGTGCCCCAGCTCGCCGACTTCGTGGAAGGGGTGTGCGAGGAGCTAGAACTCGACATGAGCACCTCCATGAGCATCAACCTTGCCATCGAGGAGGCTGTGGTGAACGTGATGAACTATGCCTATCCTCCTGGCACCGAGGGCAATATGACCATCGAGGCCATGGCTAACGAAGTGCAACTGAAAATAATCATCACCGACTCGGGGAAGCCATTCGACCCAACCACTCAAGAAAAAATAGACACCACATTGTCTGCTGAAGACCGCATGATCGGAGGACTGGGAATACATCTCGTCAGAGAAATCATGGACAGCATCAACTATGAGCGCACCAACGGTAAGAACGTGCTGACCCTCAGAAAGAAACTCACATAAAAAAAAGATGACAGACATAATACTTTCAAGCTTTATCAGCTTGTTTGCGCTCTTTGGAAAAGAAGAGCAAGTGGACGAGGAATGGGCAAAGAAAATGCTTGCGAACTACCTGCGCCGCCATTTCGGCATTCGCAACATCGACCTATATCTCGACCTCTACAGCGACATGCGCATGGCATACGAGATGACGGAAGACCTTGACAGTGAAAAGACGGTGACCTACATCTGTTCCTCTTTGCATGGCAAAATCAAAGGTAGCGAAGAGGCATTGCTGCTGCTCAGAGTCATGGAGTTCTGCGGAAGCGAAGGCAACACTGCCAACACCATGTTCAGCACCATGGCTGCACAATTCCACATCCCACAGGAACAATACAAAGACTTTGCCGACTTCGTAGCCAACCGCAGCAGTGAGCGTGTGAAGCTGCATGACATTCCCGGATTTGCAGGGAAAATAAAGACCTTGCTCGACAGAGAGACAGGACTCCTGCTCTTCACCTACGACGGCGACGACACCGTAACACTGAATGACGTGCCGGTGCTGGCAGGCGTCTATCAGGTGTGGCAGCAGAGCAGCGTGCTCAAAAATGCCATCGGCCAGCCTGTATATTATTCTTCCATCATCAGTGCCTACGACAAGGACAAGCACCGTGCAGAGAACGTGGAGTTTTGCGGACGCAACATCAACTTCAGGTTTCCCAACAGCGACAATGGAATGCACAACCTAAGCTTCACGCTCAAGAATGGAGAGATGCTTGCCATCATGGGAGGGTCGGGAACAGGAAAGACCACATTGCTCTCGCTGCTAAACGGGACATTGAAACCTCAGGAAGGCAGCATCACCATCAATGGACATGACATATCTGAGCCAGAGGCAAAGAACCTGATAGGCTACGTGCCACAAGACGACCTTCTAATCGAGGAACTCACGGTGAGCCAAAACCTTTGGTTCACTGCAAAGCTCTGCTTCGAGGGCATGACAGATGAAGAGATAGGACACCGTGTGGAAAAGACGCTGAAAGACTTGGGGTTGTATGCCGCCAAAGACCTGAAAGTAGGTTCGGCCATTAACAAATACATCTCCGGAGGTCAGCGGAAGCGCCTGAACATAGCATTGGAGCTGATACGCGAGCCAGCCGTGCTGTTCCTCGACGAGCCAACATCCGGCTTGTCATCGGCAGACACCGAAAAAGTAATCCTCCTGCTAAAGGAGCAGACACTCAAGGGCAAGCTGATAATCGTGAACATACACCAGCCATCGAGCGACGTCTACAAACTCTTCGACCGCCTGTGGCTGCTCGACAAAGGCGGTTATCCCGTCTTCGACGGCAACCCCATAGATGCCATCACGTATTTCAAGGAAGCCGCCAACTACGCTGATGCAGACACCAGCACTTGTCCCACTTGCGGCAATGTAAACCCTGAGATAGTGCTGAACATCATCGACGAGAAGGCACTCAACAACATGGGCGAACTGTCTGACGAGAGGAAGATGACACCCCAAAACTGGCATGAGCTATACCTGAAAAGCAGAGAGGAGATGCCAAAGCCGGCAGTGAACGACGTGCCGCAGTCGGACCAAAGGAAGCCAGGAGCATTGAAGCAGTTCTTCATCTTCCTGCACCGCAACATCAAGACCAAGGTCACCAACTACCAGTATCTCGCCATCACGCTGACCATAGCCCCCTTGCTGGCTGTAATTTGCGCCCTTCTCACCCGTTTCTCTCCTCCAGAAGGCTATTCTGTGATGGACAACAAGAACTTGGTGAGCTATTTCTTCATGGCTGTCATTGTGGCCACTTTCACAGGGATGTGCGGCAGTGCCGAAGAAATAATCAAAGACCGCGCCCTGCTCAAGCGAGAGCAATTCCTCAACTTGTCATACAGCAGTTATATATGGTCGAAAATAGTCTACATGGCAGGAGTGTCGCTCATACAGACATTCTTGTTCATCGTGGTGGGCAACAACATCATGGGCATCCATGGGTTGTTTTTCACATGGTGGCTCATCTTGTTCGTCACCGCCTTGCTTGCCAGTCTGACAGGCCTTCTGCTCTCGCAATGCCTCAACTCGATAGTCGCAATCTACATCTGCATCCCTTTGTTGCTGATACCACAGATATTGCTTTGCGGACTGGTGGTGAGCTTCAACGACCTGACACCGAAAAGCACCACTGGCAACGTGCCGCTGATAGGCGACATCATCCCTTCGAGATGGTCCTACGAAGCCTTGGCCGTCACCTCATACACAGACAACGAATACAACAAGCTGCTGTTTGATGCAGAAAAAGAGAAATACGAGACCCTGTTCTACAACATGGGATTCCTTTATGAACTCCAGTCGCAACTTGAAACGATGCACAGCAAGGAGACCGCCGGCAAGGCAGTAGATGAAGGATATATGGAAACCATCAAGAAGAACCTTCCTGTTGTGACCGATTTTTGCGGCATTGACGAATACAAAGGCGACTGGTCATACCAATCCCTGCACGACTACATGAAAGAGGCGGAACAGGTGTTGAAAGAGCGAAACAACAAAGCGACGCTCCATGCCGACAAGATAGCATCAAACTACATCAAGAGCCATGGGAAGGAAAAACTCATGCAGTTGAAACGCGACAACCACAACCTGAAATTGGAAGACTGCGTCACGGGAGCCGACCAAAAAAGCATGGTGGAGGTGGTGTCCAGCCATTTAGTGCCACGCACGGGCCAGATATTTCTCACGCCATTCAGCAAAAATGGCCGCGCTCCATTCTACAGCAGCGAGAAAATAGTAGGCAAATGGCATTTCAAGACACTGTGGTTCAACTTGACCATGATGCTTTTCATGGGCATCATAGTGACCCTGATGTTGCTCACCGACTGCCCTGGAAGATACGTCAGAAAAGACACACAATGACAAAATATTGTAATAATTCTAAAAAAGAAGTCTTTATATGATGATTATCTTAAAACTTTTATCTATTTTTGCACTAGAAAACGCAAAAAATTGCTTTCACCCCGTATAATCTATTAGAAATAATCATACAATTAATCATTTAATAATCAAAAATCAAAAAAACGATGAAGAAATTATCTATTTTAGCCATTGCTTTTGTAGCTATCGCCTTGGCTTCATGTGGAGGCAAGAAAGCCGAGCAGGCAGAAGCTGTAGACACAGACAAGAGCTTCGAGCAGGAGCAGATAGAAGCCAGCATCAAGATGCATATCGACAGCATCGCTTCTGAAATTGGACAACTCAAGCAATTCCCATTCATTCAGGATGGCGGCCTTGCATTGACCGACGAAGAGAAGCAAGTAAAGCCAGAATATCTGCTTGCACCCGCCGTGGCAGAAGAGGCAGCCACACTTGCTGAGAAGTACCGCATTCTGAGCGCTCTTAGCGTGGACAAGAAGATTGCATCCCTTTACGACATGCCTACGGAAGACTATGACAAGGCCATTGCCAAGTTGTCTGCCGACATCAGCGACCCATCATTCAAGGTGATAGAAAATGCCAACAATATTTTTGAGACCACTTCTGGATTGTATGATTCAATGAACGAGAATGGCCGCATCAACTTCTTCTGGCAACTCGCCGCATCTGCTTTGGTAGAGCAACTCTTTGCCATCAACCAGAACTCGGAGAAGTTCCTCGCCTCATTCGACGACAAGGCAGCTTCCAACGTAACATACCGCATCGTGCTCATCCTGGATGCAGTGAAGCGTCTCGGTGAATACGACCCAGACATCAAGCCCGTGCAAGAGGCCATCGCTCCACTTGAGGTTCTCAACGCCACCACTTTGGACGAGTTGAAATCTCAGTTGGCTGAAGCCAAGGACAAGATTGAGGCTGCACGCAAAGCCTTGATTAAATAACAATAACACGACAATACAACAAACAATTCCTTACCATGACATTGGATATTAAAGAACACGAGGGAGGCATGACTGCCATTTTCATTGGCAGACTGGACACCCCCTCCGCCGTGAAGGCACAACAAGAAATCAATCCTCTGTTGGAAAATGCCGACAAGGAAATCATCCTGAATTGCGAGCAACTGCAATACATTAGCAGTTCAGGTCTTCGCTTGTTTCTTGCCATCCGCAAAGAGGTATCTGCCAAGGGAGGAAAAGTTATTGTAGAGCATATCAACGACGACATCAAGAAGGTATTCATGATGACAGGCTTCATCCAATTGTTTGAAGTGCGCTAAATCCCAACAAGAAGCGCATGATGACAATGGAGCAGGCAAAGCCTTCAGTCTGAATATTGGTTTTGATGCCCAAATTAAGAAAATACCTATTTTTTTTTAGAAGAAAAGATAGTAATTGTTTTATGGTGGAAAGGTGGGAGACGTGATGTCTCTCACCTTTTATATTATCAAGTAGAATAACTAACATCGAGCAGCCAACACAGACAAAAGCGAAAAACACAGATATTTTTCAAAAAAATCTGTAAAAGCCAAAGAAAAATTAGCAAAAAGATAGCAATATCCCCAAAATAGTGTAATTTTGCAACCGAAATCAAGAAAACAACAACCAAATATCATAAAACAACATTTCAAGCATGACCAAGAAAATCAGAGCAGCCGTTGTGGGCTATGGCAACATCGGAAAATTTACAGTTGAGGCACTTGAAGCCGCCGAGGACTTCGAGATAGCCGGAATAGTGCGCCGCAACGGTGCCGAAGGCAAGCCGGCAGAACTGGCACCCTATGAAGTGGTGAAGGACATCACCGAACTGAAGGACGTAGATGTGGCAATCCTCGCCACCCCCACCCGCAGTTGCGAGGAATACGCCAAGAAGATTCTGCCTTTGGGCATCAACACCGTGGACAGTTTCGACATACACACCAGCATCCTCGACTACAGAGCCACCCTCATGCCAATAAACAAGGAGACAGGAACCGTGTCGGTGATAGCCGCCGGATGGGATCCAGGCAGCGACAGCATCGTGCGCACTCTCATGCAGAGCCTTGCCCCCAAGGGTCTGTCCTACACCAATTTCGGACCAGGCATGTCGATGGGGCACTCCGTCTGCGTCAGGTCAAAGGCAGGTGTGAAAAACGCCTTGTCGATGACCATCCCCAAGGGCGAAGGCATCCACCGCCGCATGGTGTACGTGGAACTGGAAGAAGGAGCAAGCCTGGAAGAGGTGACGGCAGCAATAAAAGCCGACCCATATTTCGCAAGCGACGAGACCCATGTGTTTGCAGTGCCATCGGTAGACGAGGTGAAAGACATGGGACACGGCGTGAACCTTGTGCGCAAGGGAGTCAGCGGAAAGACACAGAACCAGAGGATGGAGTTCAACATGAGCATCAACAACCCCGCACTGACTGCCCAGGTGCTTGTAAATGTAGCAAGAGCATCTCTCCGCCAGCAGCCAGGATGCTACACCATGGTGGAAATACCTGTCATCGACATGCTTCCCGGCGACCGCGAGACACTTATAAGCCATCTTGTATAAAACACTCCAAGACAACCTGATACGTGGCAAGGCAAGCACAAAGCCAATCTTTGCAATCCTGCACGCATCAGGTTGTTCTTTTTTAAAAACAACCGAAAAACACATACCAAAATGAGAAAAATCATCACTTTACTTTTAGGATTATTGGGAATAAACGCCTTCTCTGCCTGCGTGGCACCAGCATACGACGAGACCGACGTGGAAGGCTTCTCAAAGTTGGCCACCCAAAGCAACGTGCTCGTGGTGGATGTGCGCACTGCCGAGGAATATGCTGAAGGGCATATAAATGGGGCAATAAACATCGATGTGAAGAAAGACGACTTCAAGGACAAAGCCCTGCAACTGCTCGACAAGGGCAAGAACATTGCAGTGTATTGCAGAAGTGGAAGGCGGTCGGGACAAGCTGCCGACATCCTGACGAAAGAAGGATACAAGGCAACAAACCTCAAGGGAGGCATCTTGGCATGGCAGTCGGCAAACAAACCCACCGACAAAAAAGAAGTGGACGCATTCATGACACCAAGTGGAAAGACCATCACCTTCACCGCCTTGCTTCACGCCAGCATCCGCATCAACATTGACGGAAAGGTGATAGACATAGACCCTGTAGGAAAACTGGGAGAACGCACCACCGATTACGCCATCATGCCAAAGTCGGACTACATCTTCGTCACCCACGAGCACGGCGACCATTTCGACAAGAACACACTATCACTGCTGAAGGCTGAAAGCACAAAAATAGTGACCAACCAGAGATGCGCCGAAATGCTCGGAGAAGGAGAGGCGATGGCCAATGGCGACAAGCGAGAGATAAGTGAAATGATAAAAGTGGAGGCAGTGCCAGCCTACAACAAGACAGAAGGACGCACACAATTCCACCCCAAAGGACGCGACAACGGATTCATACTCATCATCGACGGACTGCGCATCTACATCGCCGGAGACACGGAAGACGTGCCGGAGATGGCAGGCATCAAAGACATCGACATAGCCTTTCTGCCATGCAACCAGCCTTACACCATGACCACCGACCAACTGGTGAATGCCGCACAAATGGTGAAGCCCAAAGTTCTGTTCCCATACCATTATGGCTCTACTGATGTGAGCGGCATACCATCCCAACTTGAAAAAGAAGGAATAGACACCAGAATCAGGCACTACGAATGACAACGGGTGACAAGCAAACCCTTTGGAAACAACTTTTTTGAATACCTGCTTGCATTAATTTGACAGAACAGGGCGTTTTCTCCATTATATTTCATATATTTGCAAAACGAAAATGCAAGTGGGTATTCAAAATTGGTTACACCATGAAAAAATTTACTAAAGAAAACGACCTGCTCATCATTCCAGACGTACACGGACGCAAATTCTGGCGCGATGCCGTGGATAAGATGCCACACTCCCACGTAATATTCCTGGGCGACTACGTGGACCCATACTCAAGGGAAGGAATATACCCTGAAGATGCTTGGGAAGAGTTTGAAAAGATAATAGACTACGCCGATTCGCACGCCCAAACCACCACAATGCTCCTCGGCAACCATGACATGCACTATTCCTCCGACATTTTCGACGAGATAGCCGAAGGCAGCCGCTACTCCAACTACACAAGAAGGAAAGTAAGGCCTATCTTCGACTCACACAGCTACCTCTTCTCGCTGGCATTCGAGGCCGAATACGAAGGCGTCCACTGCCTGTTCACCCATGCAGGCATCTCTCCATACTGGCTGCTCGAACACGAAGACATTGTGGGCGAGCCAACAGCCGAGAACATCAACAACCTTTATTTTACTAGAGAAGGACTTGAAGCCCTTGCCGAAGTGGGATGGGCACGTGGCGGCTGGGCAAAAGCAGGAGGTCCGATGTGGGCAGACTACAGCGAGGTGGCAGTGACGGAAACCTTGCCGGGAACATACCAGATTTTCGGCCACACTCAGACGGCGGACTCAAAGCCCATCATCACCAGATACATGGCATGCCTTGACTGCCACAAGGCATTCCTGCTGAGCGAGGTGATGGAAAAAGCCTTCAGGTGACGGCATTTCCGACATCATGAAAAGACACGGAACCTTAAACGAACAAATAGAACAACCAACAGCAGACTAATGAAAATCACAGGAGTATTAAAAGCCTATTTGGCTGCAATGTTATGCATGTCATCGCTTTCAGCAATGGCTCAGCGCGACGTGCCACTGATAATAGACACCCCGACAAAGTCGAGGGCCAAGACAAAGACAAGAACCATCAAGGAAAATCCCGACACCACCACATTATTATTTGAGAAGAACGCCCTGCTCCTTAATGGTTCCACCGACAAAGTGACCGAAGACCGCATGAACAAAGGTCTGGTGACCAATTCATTGAGCGCCCTCAGCGGTCAGGCGGCCGGTGTGCAGGTGTCGAATAGCGACAGCCACATGGCAATGCTCAGCAGCGTGCGTGTGCGAGGCACCACATCACTCACAGGCGGCAACGACCCACTCGTCATCATCGACGGAGTGTCAGCCGACCTGGGTACATTGTCGTCCATCTACCCCGCCGACATCGAAAGCTTCACCATCCTCAAGAATGCCTCAGAGACAGCACAATATGGCTCGCGTGGAGCATCGGGTGTCATCGAAGTAACCACAAAGAAAGGCCACGGCGGGCAGTTCCACATCTCATACGACGGCAACATAGGTTTTGAGAGGGTGTACAAGAACGTCGAGATGCTCAACCGCACCGAATACATCAACACGGCAGAAGCCATGTATACAGACTACAACGATGGAGGTTATGACACCAACTTCCCCAAAGCCATAACACGCACCGGAATGGTACACAACCATCACGTGGCATTCGGTGGAGGTTCGGACAACAGCAACTACCGTGCATCCATCGGACTATTGGACCACAACACCGTGATGCGCCCGAACGAATTCAAGACATTCGTATCGAAACTTGACATATCGCAGAAAGCCTTCGACGACAAGCTCACCGTGGACCTCGGCGTCTATGGGTCGTCACAACGCAACAAAGACATCTTCGACGAGCAAAAACTCTTCTACTCTGCAGCGGCACAAAACCCCACCTTCTCCGACTACTATCCCGAATCAGGCATATGGCCAAAGAACTCCACGGCATCTCAAATCAGCAACCCCATGGCACTGCTTCACGAGCAAGACCATGAGAGGCACCTGAACTTCAACACGCACATCAAGTTAGGATACGACATCTGGCCCAACCTCCGGCTTGGCATCTTCGGGTCATATTCATTCACCAGCACCGAGCAAGCCCAATATCTGCCCACATGGGTGTGGGGGCAAGGCCAGGCATTCCGTGGCGAGCGCAAGAGCGAGGACTGGCTTGGCAACATCACATTGGACTATTGGTGGGACTGGGACTCGGAGCACCGCATCGAACTGTCAGGACTTGCCGAATACCAGCAAAGCAAGATAACGAGATTCTACACCACCGTGAAAGGATTCTCCACCAACAGTTTCGGCTACGACAACCTGCAAGCCGGCTCGTTGCGTCCATACGGAGGAACTGGTTCCGGCTATGAGCGTCCATCATTGGCATCCTTCATGGGAAGTGTGAAATACATGCTCCTGCACCGCTACACCTTCGGTCTGACCATGCGCGCCGATGGCAGCAGCAAGGTGGGCAAGAACAACCGCTGGGGATACTTCCCCTCGTTCTCTGCCGAATGGGATGTGAAGGCAGAAGAATTCATGAGCAACATCAAAGAGATAAACCAGCTGAAACTGCGCTTGGGTTGTGGCATATCAGGCAATCTCGGTGGCATCGACTCATACAACTCGCTGCAAATGTTCATGCCCAACGGCATAATACCGGTGGCAGGGACTACCGCCGTCACACTAGGATACGCAAACAATGCAAACCCCGACCTGAAATGGGAAACCCGCGGCACATTCAACATAGGCATGGACATGGGCTTGTGGCACAACAGGATTGTGCTGACAGCAGAATACTATTACTCCAAGACACACGACATGCTATACCTCTACGACGTGAGCGTGCCACCATTCGCCTATGACAAACTCCTTGCCAACCTAGGTTCCATGAGCAACCAAGGATTCGAGTTGGGCTTTGGCATCACCCCCATAGAGACAAAAGACATTCAGCTGAACGTGAACATGAACCTCTCACGTCAGCAGAACAAACTGATATCCCTCTCGGGGAATTACAAAGGAGAACACATGACTGCCAATGAGATAACGGGCATATCATCACTTGATGGCGCAGGATTCCACGGTACCAACAGCGACATCGTCTATCAGATAGTAGGCCAGCCTTTGGGCGTATTCTACCTGCCACACTGCACCGGCCTGGCTGAAAACAGCGACGGGTCATTTGCTTACAGACTGGAAGACATCAACCATGACGGACTGGAAGACCCCACCAACGACAGATATATTGCCGGACAAGCCACCCCAAAATGGACACTTGGTTCAAACATAAGTTTCCGCTACAAAGACTTCGACATCTCGCTGCAGATGAATGGTGCCTTCGGACACAAGATATACAATGGCACATCACTGACGTATATGAACATGGCATCTTTCCCCGACTACAATGTGATGAAAGATGCTCCCAAAAAAATGATTAAAGACCAGACACCAACCGACTATTGGCTTGAACGTGGCGACTATCTCAACTTCGACTATCTCACCGTGGGCTGGAACATCCCCATCCAACGCTACACACACTATGTAAGCCAGCTGAGAGTAGCGCTAAGCATCAACAACTTGGGCACCATCACATCCTACAGCGGCCTGACACCGATGATAAACAGTTATGTGGTGAGCAACACTCTCGGCATCGACGACAAGCGAAGCTACCCACCCTACCGCGCTTATTCACTTGGCGTAAGCATTTCCTTCTAACCCACAACACATCAACTAATGAAACACTTGCATAAAACAATAGCCCTACGCCTTGCCATTTTCTGCATTCTGGCATCAGCACTCGGTTCATGCCTTGACGAAAATCCAAGAGACCGCATAGATGAAGAAGAAGCCTTCAACACTGCAGAAGGACTCGTGCTCAACACCTTGTTCAACCTATATAACAACATCGGAGGCAACAAGAAGGGGGAGGGTCTGCAAGGCACGACACACGGCATTTATGATTTGAACACATTCTCCAGTGACGAAGCCATACTGCCCACCCGTGGTGTCGACTGGTATGACGGCGGTTTGTGGAGATGCCTCTACCTCCACATGTTTTCCCCCAGCATGCAGCCAATCGAAAGCTCATGGAACTATCTTTACAAAGTGATTGTTATGTGCAACCAGTCATTGGACCACATAAAAAAATATCATTACCTGCTCGATGACAACAGCCTCGAAGCCATAACTGCAGAAGTAAGGGGCATCAGGGCTCTCTATTATTACTATCTGCTCGACATGTTTGGCCGTGTGCCTTACGTGACCTCGTCGAGCACATCCATGAGGGAAGCCAAGCAAGTGAGTCGCAGCTCTTTATTTCATAATGTATGGGATGAGTTCCAAGAAATACTGCCTTCCCTCGCCGACGAACGCAGCAACACCGAGGGCGACTATTATGGGCGCATGACACGCCATGTGGCATGGTTCGTCCTGGCAAAAATGGCTCTTAATGCCCAGATATGGACCGACGACGACTGGACCGACGACGAGCGCCCCGACGGTGGCAGGCTTCTGCTCGAATGCGATGGGGAGAAGCTGAACGCCTGGGAGGCCTGCATCTACTATTGCGACCAGCTCGCTATTGCAGGCTACAAGCTGGAGAATAATTACGAAAACAATTTCGCCGTCTACAATGAAGAGTCGAAAGAGAACATCTTCACCATACCCATGGACAAGATTCTCTATTCCAACGAATTCCATTACCTCTTCCGCTCTCGCCACAACAACCACGGCAATGCAATAGGCATGGATGCAGAAAATGGAACCTCTGCCACCTTGAGCGCAGTGAAGACTTACGGTTATGGCACCGACCATCAGGACCTACGCTATGGAATGAACTTCTTCTCAGACACGCTCTACATCAACAACGCGAAGGTTTACCTCGACAACGGCGAGCCTTTGGTATACTATCCTTTGGAAATATTAGTCGACCTCACTGACACGCCCTATGAAAAGACAGCCGGGGCGCGCATGAAAAAATATGAGTTGGACCGCACCGCCTACTCCGACGGCAAATTGCAGGACAACGACATCGTCCTTTTCAGATATGCCGACGTGCTGCTGATGAAGTCGGAAGCAAAGATACGCAATGGAGAAGACGGCGACGACGAACTAAACGCCGTGCGCAGCCGCGTGGGTATGGGATGGAGGAAGGCGACACTGAAAAACATCCTCGACGAGCGGCTCATGGAACTGCAATGGGAAGGCTGGCGGCGACAAGACTTGGTGCGCTTTGGGCAATTTCACTTGAAATACGACATGCGACCACAAGTCACTGGTGAGGGCAATGCATTTACGACAGTATTCCCAATACCTGGAAGAGCCATCAGCCTGAACAACCAACTGACACAGAATCCAGGTTATTGACAGAAACGCCCTGTTGACGCACATTGCGTTGGGAATTGTCGCGAAAACCATGCAAAATGTTTCACTTTTTACAAAAAGTGCGACAATTTGCATGGTTTTCAATATTATTGACTTACCTTTGCAGCCTAAAAACATTGTTGACATCATTATTTCCAAAACAAAAAGCCAATCAAAAACAAGAAAATGAAGGCAAAAGGAGTCAAAACCACACTACTTACCATGGCTATAGCCACCATCATTCCCATGTCTGCAACGGCCCAACAAGCCAACAACCAGACTACCGACTGGATGAAAGAATTGACCAGCCGCATAGAACTGCACGGCTATGCCCAAGGAGGCTATTCCTACGACGACATCGCAGGAACCACCAGCACATTCAACCTGAAACGAACACTGTTTTGGGCAAAAGCCCGTGTGACAGACCGTTTCTCTTTCCTGTTCATGCACGACTTTTCCAGCGTGGTGCAAGAATACTACCTTGACTATCGTTTCTCCAACGACAACTCGGTGAATGTGCGCCTGGGACAGTTCAAGCACAGCTACAGCATGGAGAATCCCCTTTCGCCCACAGCCCTTGAATTGATAGACGTGTATTCACAAGCCGTGCTCTATCTTGCAGGAGAAGGTCCCGACCCACTCAACGGAGTGAACTATGGCCGCGACCTGGGCTTGATGCTTTATGGCGACCTCTTCGACAACAAGCTGCATTACGAACTGGCACTGATGAACGGCCAGGGCATCAACCGGAAGGATGGCAACTCCGACAAGGATGTCATTGTGAAACTGGAATACAAGCCCATAGAGCACCTGCGCATTGTAGGTTCGGCACAGAAAGGCCGTGGCCACGCAGTAGGCACTGCTGCATGGAATCCAAGTGTTGCTCTTGGCGACGACTACCGCCGCGACCGCGTGAGCTTTGGTGCAGAGTGGAAGAGCAAGGACTTGAATGTCAGGGCGGAATATCTCGGTGGCAAGGATGGCGACGTGGGAAGCTATGGCGGCTATGTCACCTCCTCCATCCCTGTGGCAAAAGATCTGGACATTGTGGCCTCAGCCGACTATTACAACCGCAACACCGACATGGACTACTACCAGACCAACTTGACGGGCGGCATTCAATACTGGTTCTTCAAGAAATGCCGTCTGCAACTTCAATACACGCGAGCATTCTGCAACTTTGGCGACGACTACAATTGGTTGCAAGCCCAAGTCCAAGTGGCTTTTTAAGTAGGAATTCAAAAAATTAATCCATTATCAATACGGTCATTCAATGATTATCAAGATTCTCCTCACCATCATTTTCCTTGCTGTGATGGTGGGCGTGGGCATCTACTCACGCAAGCAAGCGGGTACAGTGGAAGGGTTTGTGTTGGGCGGCAGGTCTGTGGGTCCTTGGCTCACGGCGTTCGCCTATGGCACCAGTTATTTCTCGGCAGTAGTGTTTGTAGGCTATGCCGGTCAGTTCGGATGGAAATACGGCATGTCTGCCTCATGGATAGGCGTGGGCAATGCCATCATAGGCTCCCTGTTGGCATGGGTGCTCCTTGGCAGGCGCACCAAATTGATGACGCAGCACATCGAGAGTCGCACCATGCCCGATTTCTTTGGCACCCGCTACAGAAACGAGTGGCTTCGCGTGGTGGCCTCCATCATAGCCTTCGTGTTTCTCATTCCCTACACTGCAGGAGTTTACAAAGGCATCTCCACACTCTTTGAGATGGGATTCGGCATCCCCTACGAGTATTGTGTGGTGATCATGGCCATCCTCACCGCCTTCTATGTCATCCTTGGCGGATACAAGGCGACAGCCATGAACGACTTCGTGCAAGGCATCATCATGCTCTTCGGCATCATAGTGGTGATTTTGGCCGTTCTCAACTCACAAGGAGGTCTTGTTGCAGCAATAGACAAGATGTCGGTGCTTCCGAGCGACGACAACGCAGCCGTGAATGGTGGTTTTGCCTCACTATTCGGCCCCGACCCCTGGAACCTCTTGGGTGTCGTCGTGCTCACCTCACTGGGCACATGGGGACTACCGCAGATGGTGGGCAAGTTCTACTCCATCACCGACGAGGATGCCATCCGTCGCGGCACCATCATCTCCACCATCTTTGCACTCATCGTGGCCGGCGGCTGCTATTTCCTCGGTGGCTTCGGCCGTCTCTTCGGCACGCCTCCAATGCTGCCCAATGGCCGCCTTGACTTCGACTCCATCATCCCATCGATGCTTGTCACCCTGCCCGACATCCTCATAGCCCTTGTGGTGCTGCTGGTGCTCTCCGCCTCAATGTCCACATTAGCCTCATTGGTGCTCACATCATCCTCCACGATGACACTCGACCTCATCTATCGCGACAAGAAGTCGTTGCCAGGCGAGGTGGCAGAGGGCAGCATCGACGACATGGTGTCAGAGAAAATCGAGCGCCGCAAGGTAGTGGTGATGCGGGTGCTCATTGTGTTCTTCATCGCCCTGTCGCTTATGATTGCGCTCAACCCACCCACCTTCATTGCACAGCTGATGGGCATTTCATGGGGAGCCTTGGCAGGAGCTTTCCTGGCACCATTCATGCTCGGTCTCTACTGGCGTGGCGTCACACCAGCCTCGGTATGGGCTTGTTTTGTCTGGGGTGTGGGCCTTACGGTCATCAACATGCTGATAGGCAACCCCATCAACCCCATCAACTGCGGTGCCATCGCCATGGTGGGCGGTTTCGTAGTGGTGACATTGGTTAGTTTTGTCACCCCGAAGATGTCAAGAGACGACATCAACAAAATCTTCGATTGCTACAACAAGTAAAGACAAAATATAAAAAACACCTACAATCAGGAGGGTGTGCCAAAATGATGATTTGCACTACCGTTATTTACAATTTGCTGTCATCATGACGACAAGAAAGGCCAATAAGCACATAGCCCAGGGCGTTGCCCTGGGTTTTTATGTTGGGCGATGTCGATACCCTATCTTATACCATAGGGCGATTGCCCTGTGCTGATAGCAGCTGGCCTTTCAGCCCGTTCTCCTTCCTTACCATCTGTAAGTTTTATATTTAAGTTATTTCATTTTGCCCCGACCTCTTCTTGCATCATGTCCTCATTCGGACAAATTTTGAATATATCAAGCACATTTGTCCGAAATGAAGTTGTTTGTCACAACATTTTCATGCAGCAAATTGGGGTCTCTATTGCTGTGTGAAATATCCTCGATAATTTTGCATCAGAAAAAGGAACAAACTCACGGGTCACGAAAACGACACCACGAGGAATGAAAAAAGAATTCAACATCGACAATAACCAATAAAGCAAAATAGAAATGAAAACAAATAACAAACTTTTCAAGAGTGTGTTCGCCTTCTGCTGTGGGCTGATGGTTTGTGGAAGTTTGGCATCCTGTGACAACGATGACATCAACATAACAAGTAGGGAAGATACGGGAGACAACAGTGAAATGGCCACTGCAGAAATAATCTACAAGGTGAGTCTTGGCAAGTACGAACTCGCAGTTGACGATGTGGTTGTGACTTATCTTGACAAGGAAGGCAAAGAGCACTCCATGACAATGACAGAAAACGAGTGGACTTGGAAGTGCGACTTGACTTCTGCTGACAATCCAGCATATTTCGAACTGAGGGTGAAACCTACAAGGAAGAGCAACCTTAATCTTGATGCCAATACCAAATACGAGGTCGGCGTCATCTCAAAAATCATCGTCAAGGTGAAAAACAAGGCAGGTCGATCAATCTGCAACTGTGATGGCCTGGGTCTCAATTATTCCGATTTCCACAGCTTCACTGGTGAACAACTCATGAACGAATGGAGCTCCACTGTCACGGGATGGTTCGACGGCTTGACCGGCACCAACAAGAAGACAGTAAAGGTCTATCCAAACAAGATAGTTTACAACAAGATGACTCAGGAATACTGGTGAACATGACAACATGGCCCTCCCTCCGACTAAGCAGGGAGTTCAAAAGACGATAACCCATTTAAGGACATATGTTTTTGAAGTGAACCCCAGAAGTTTTTGTCCAACTTCCAGGGTTCACCATGTGAATCACAGACTGGAAATTTTGAATCATTTTCCCCTCTTACATTTTGTTGATTGGAACAAATGATGTATTTTTGTAGAGAACTTCAAGATCTGCCGAGAAAGGCAAGGATTTACAGAATGACATGAATTAGCATTTACAAAAAAACAGAGGAAACATTCATCACTCGTTGCAAACAAGATGTCACGCCATGGAATTGAGTATAAACGGCTTCTATGACTTTTGGTTCCACGTCTTTCCCATATTCACGGAACTGCCGCCTCGCAAACTCAACATATTTCTCAAGGGAGATTGGCGCAAGCCCCATTGTGATGACTGACTGATAGAATGGTCGGGAGGGAGATGTGAAAATTTCACTCATCAAATGTCGTTTGGAACCAGCAAAGATGAAAGTGGTCTGACAACAACACTGAATGTGGGTGCGAAGAGCTGCCTCAATATTCTTTCCATCATTGTAATTCGTAATCTGCTGGAACTCATCTATTGCTACGATGCAAGGTTTGTCGGCATGTTCAAGATAATAGAAAATCTCATCCAATGTGATTGTTGGGTTTTCCATGTTGCCAAGACCTATACCCCAAACTGGATTTCCATTGATGTCGAAAGAGATTTCAGATTTCAAAGACTTCAGCGTGGAAACAAACCGCCCCCACACTTTGCGCCCTTTAGACTTCAAATTGTCCATGATTGCCTTGCCGAATTCATAGACAAAGTCTCTTAAAGAGTTTGTGGCATAGATGTCGATAAGGAAAGTGTGATAGTTCTCCTTGATGTCGGGCTGTGCGAAACAGTGACGAATAAGGTCGGTCTTTCCCAATCGACGTGGTGAGATGAGGGCCAAGTTGTTCTCATTAGTCAACAACGAGAGTATATCAGTTGTTTCCCGCTCTCGGTCACAAAAGTTTCACTGCCTGCATAGCCTTTGGTAACAAACGGGCTCTTGCGTTTCATCTTATCTTTAGTTTATCTTGATGATAATGTTTATGCATTGACGTTTAGAAAATGTGTTTTCGTCGAAATCAGCATGCAAAGATAAGACTTATTCATGAAATTCCCAATATTATTATCATAAAAATGATTATTATATTTATGATTATTGAAAAAGTGATAATCATATTTATGATAAAACGCTGAACCATATGGGATATTGGGGAGGGTTTATTTATAAGCCTTTTACATTTGGAACCATCTGTGAGATAAAGGACAACAGGAAAAAATGAAAAGGCGGAGACACTCAATGCATTGGGTTTCCGCCTTTTGCAGTATAATTTGGTGCTGATTATATCAACTATGAAAAATACCCTGTAAAAGTAAATAAGACAACTTGATAAAGAAAATCAGGGCGTGCCAAATTGCAACATTTGACACGCCCTGATTATCTTGGTCTATTATCAAATTATTCGTCTTCCATGAAGAGAGGGTCGTCGGGAGTCACCATCACAGGAGTGATTTTCTCCATCTCCAATATGTTTTCTGGCACATATTTCTTGTCTACCACGAGACGGAACATGTATTCACGGAACCAGCGGTCGGTCATGACGAGGCACC
>CAMJLI010000007.1 GCA_946406585.1 uncultured Prevotellaceae bacterium
CCATGTCGCTCTTCTCATAATTCTCGGCGGTCTGCTGATACCAGTAGCACATGTAGCGGGCATGCTGGATTTCGTAGAATGGGCGCAGCTCGAGTTTGTCCCATGCGTATGATGCAACGTCATTCCTGCTGGCGTCGATGTTGAAATGCAGTTGGCAGCCGGCAGCCCCCTCCATTTGTGTTATTCGCTTGAGCACGTTGGCACGGTCGCCAATGAGCAATGGTGATGCGGCAAGGTTCTTGGCGGTGGCCATGTTCCCCGGGGCATGGTCCATGCGCCCTGCTCCGGCGTATTCGTTCTTCAGTTTTTCGTAGACGAGACCGGTCTCACCTGCTTCTTCCTCGGATATGGCGGTGGTTTGTGCGCCAAGCAGTATGGGGCCGAACTTGAAAGCTATGTAGTCGGTGTAGTTGGGACATTCTTCGTATGTCATCTCCATGGGCAGGTAAACCGTGATGCGGTCGCCTGCCGTCCACGAGCGGTCGATGGTGACGTAGCTGGCCTTGCCTTTTGTCACGGCGGCATTCACCATGTTTCCGTTCACTTCAACTTGGTATTCTGCTCCTGCCCATGCGGGATGACGCACGGCGATGGCGTATGAGCCACCCTTCGTCACTGTGAGTTCTGTGGTCACGGTTTGTGACGTGGGGATGTTGCTGGCTTTGGGGTCGATGCATGGGAATAGTGTCTCTTGCCTTATGCCGAAGGTCTCGTCATCGAGGATGCTTGGCGTGAAAAGGTTGACGTAGAGGGTCTTGTTGCCATCGTGTGTGTAGATGAAATGTCCGTATTTGGAATGGTTTTCCATGCCGGTGCCTACGCAGCACCACATGCCTTGGTTCACTTGCGAGTAGATGCGGTAGCCTTGGGGGCGGAGTGTCGTGAAATAGACATATCCCCCTGTTTCGGGGTCTTGTGTCGTGAGGATGTGGTTCCATGTGGTGTTTTCATAAAAGTCGGCATATTTGGCGTCGGCGGTGAGGTCGCTGAGCATTTCCGACAGCTTGAGCATGTTGTTCGAATTGCACGACTCTGGTCCGTCGAGCACGTCGATGTATCTGTTGCTGCTCTCCTTGGCAAGGAAGTGCTCGCTCACGCTGTTTCCTCCGATGCACACGGTGCGGTTGCGTGCCACGTCGGTCCAGAAGTTCTCGGCTGCCCTCAGGTATGTCACGGCGGCGGCATCTTGCTCACCTATGCGTTCCATGCCGATGTATTTTGGCACTTGGGTGTTGGCATGCTTGCCATCCAGGAAGGTGGTGTTCAGGCTCTGCATGCCGTTGAGCATGGTCTTGTGGGTGTATTTCTTTGAGGCGGTGAGATATTTCGTGTCGCCGGTCAGCTGGTAGGCATCAAGCAAACTCTCGTTCATTCCTCCATGTTCGGTGTTGAGCACGGTGCCCATGTCGCTGTCGTTCAATTTCGCCACTACATTCACGCTCCAGTCTGCAAGTTTCAGGAACATGTTCTTTGCCACCTCGCTATTGCCATACAGGTAGGCGTCGCGCAAGCCGGCAAGAATTTTGTGCTGGCAGTAGAAGGGCACCCATCCTCCTCTGTTCCTGTATTGTGAGATGTCGCCCTTGAAGAGTGATGTCCATACATTGTTGATGGGCTGTCCGCCGATGAATCCCTTTAGGCCTTCGGTGTTGCTGTCGTACTGGTCCTGGCAGTCCTTCATCACGTCCACCATGTAGTCCATGCGCTCTTTCAGCCTTGCCTGGATGCTGGTGTCGTGGCAGGCTGCGTATGCCAAGGCGAGGGCAGACAGATAATGTCCCCCAACGTGACCGTCGAGGTTGAAACTGTTGTCACCCCAGTTGGAGAATGATGGATGCTTGCTTTCCCATTGGTAGTATCTGCTGGTGGCATCCTTGGTCGAGGCGAGTCCCGACTGCCTCACGTATGGTGTCAGCAGGCGGTCTACGTCATATTTCATCAGTGTTTGGATGTTCAGGTCCATGGCCTTCTTCATGGGGCCGTCGAGAAGTGTCACTTGTTCCAAGTCGAAGTGTTTCGGGTATAGTTCGCTTTGTGCTTGGCTGGTGGTGAATGCCAATGCCAGAATGGCTGTGAGGAAATGCCGGGCTTTCATGATGCGTATTATTGTTATGTGGAATTTTGTCACAAATATACATAATTTCATGACAATTGGCAACAAAGGAAGACTTTTTCTACATTTTTTTTCTTTTTGAGGGTTACTTCTTGCCGGTGTTTTGCATTATGGGTGTAAGAAAACAAAAAAAGACAAATCATGAAAGAAGATACAACACAATATCGTATAGATCGTCATCTGCGTGGGGAGATGACGGAGAGGGAAGAAGAACAATTGATGCAGGACATGAAAACGGATGCAGCTCTTGCCGAGGATGTGCAACTTATGGAAGACATCTCTCGGAGTGTAAGCGACTGGGAAAGCAAAAAGCGCATGATTGCACAATGGGAGGATGCATTGGAAGAAGGCAATTCTGTCACCAACAAAAAAATGAAAGTCGTGGGTGGCACATGGATGAAAAAGGGGTTTCCGATGCTTGTCGCCCTGGCTGCATGCCTTGTTTTTGGCATCTTCTTTGTGAAACCCACGCCTGGTAAAATCGAAGTGAATTTGCCTACTGTGAGGGATGGTGCCACCGCCGTACAAATATCACGATTGGTGGAGGCTGAAGAATACAAGGAGGCTTTGTCGCTCATCGATGAAGTCTTGGCTGATACATTGGTGGATGAATCGCTGCCAAAAGAGGAACAAGATTATCTCAGGCAAGAAAATGAACTGAACAGGAAGACTTGGGAACCCGTGAGAGAACAGCTGATTGAAATAATCAGATGAAAGGTTTTCATCATGTTTCGTGCTGAATTTTTTGTCATGTCAAAAAAAACAAATACCTTTGCAATGTATATCTTGCTCGTAGGTGCATGGAATTTGTTCGAACCTTACTGCACATGCCAAGAAGATGCCAATGGCTGATGTGAATACCTGAATTAAACGGGATTAATACTGAATTATCATTTGTAACACATATGAAA
Source organism: uncultured Prevotellaceae bacterium (assembly GCA_946406585.1). The sequence continues at coordinate 3,025 of CAMJLI010000007.1, forward strand.
AAAGTCTTGACGATACTCGTGATGACCCTGATGCTGGTTCTGCCATTGACCGCACAAACAAGGAGAGCCTTGGTGATAGGACTGGGGGAACAAGCCGACAAGGCTTGGGGCAAGATTCATGGCGATCGTGATGTGACCATCATTTCAAACAGGCTTCGTGAAGCACGATACGGGGACATAACCACTCTCGTAAACAAACAGGCTACTAAAGCAGGGATAGTGAAGGCAATGAAGGCTCTGGCTGCAAGATGCAAGACGGGTGACCTGGTTTACATACATTTCTCTGGTCATGGACAACAGATGACAGACATCAATGGAGACGAAGATAATGGATGGGACGAGGCTTGGATACCTTATGATGCATGCTTCAAGTATTGTGATGCCGACAGGGGGGAAAAACATCTCTGTGATGACGAGGTCGCTGTGCTGCTGACAGGAATAAGAAATAGTGTGGGTGCCAAAGGCAATATCGTTGTTGTTGTGGATGCATGCCACAGTGGTGGAGCCACTCGTTCTGCCGATGACAGCACTCTTTGCGTACGCAGCGCACGTGACAATTTCGTAATACCTTCCAAAAAGGCAACAACAAAAACAAAGCAGACAAAGGAACAATGGCTCACCTTCAGCGCATGCAAGTATTATCAATATAATTACGAACTGCCTAATGGATACGGGAGACTTACATACGCCATCTGCTCGATGTGGAAACAATTACAGAAAGCAGGCAATGACCAGGTGAGGGAGGCCGTGTTGAAGTATATGCAACGGCCCGATGTGGCTACTGCTCTTCCTCAAACACCTGTGATGTCTGGTGACACCAGAGGCCAATCTTTCAGCAAAGCAATAAGACCATAAGAAACAATGAGATTCTCTCTTTTTGAAAATAAGGAAAAAACTCTGACTGATGCAGAACTCGTGACCCAATGCCGGGATGGAATAAGGAGTTCTCAAAAGAAATTGTATGAGAAGTGTAGAGCACAATTCATGCAATATCAGTCTGGTTATAAAGGCATCCAAGAAGAAGTCAAGATGGACATCTTTCAGGATGCCTATATCATTTTATGGGAGAAAATAGAAAGGGGGGATGTGACTACATCGCTCGGAAAAGTGATGGTGAAAAGGAAGGATGGGGTCGGACAATGTGATGACTTGATGGCTTTCTTCATGAGGATTGCACGCAACAAATATCACGAGCAACTAAGGAGGGCTGGTCTTGAAATTCCCATGACCGACAACTTGGAGAGAAGTGAACTGACATCCAACATGCCTTTGTACGATGATAGTCCGGAGATGACGAGGCTGCGCATGGTTGACCAATGCGTGAAGGAATTGCCAAAACATTGCGTGGAGATTTTGACCTTGTTCTACTATGATAAAAAATCCCTTGACGAAATTCTCGAAGAGAGGATGCAGAACTCAACGAAAAATGGATTGAAAAACAGCAAGTCGAAATGTCTCGCAAAACTGAAAGAAAATATCAGGGAGAGAATGAATACTTGCAGGGCGTGAAAAAAATTGCACCATGAACGAGATAGAACGACAAGACCGCATAGACCGATATGTAAGGGGGGAGATGAGCCTTGCTGAAAAGGAGGATTTCCTGAAAGAAATGGCTGCCGACAGCAGTCTTGCTGAAGATGTCCAGCTGACAGAGGAAATAAGCAAGAGGCTTGGTGCTTTGGAAGAGAAAAAACATCTTATGGAACAATGGGAAAATGAGATGCAAGAAGGACAAACTGCTCCTTCTGGTGCTGGCAGTGGCAGGTCGACCATGAAGACGCTGTATGCCGTAATAGGATTGGCGGCTTGCCTGATAGTTGGCTTTTTCTTCTTCAACGACAACAAGATTGACGATAGGGGCGCAATACGCGGCAGTGCCTCTGTGGAGCAAATAGCAAAAATGATAGACGAGGGCAAGTATGAGGAGGCTCTCGGCGCCATTGAGGAGATGCTTGCCGACACCATTATCGACAAATCGCTGCCTGAGGAAGAACAAGAATATCTCAAGGCTGAACAAGAACTCAATCGCAAGAAGCTTGATGCTCTTAAGAAACGCGCACTGGAGCAAAGCAAGAAATGACATCGTATTGTCGATGTCATATATGTGGTTGTTTGTAAATATCAACATATCCTTTATAACCTTTAATTGATGAACAATATCTTGAAAGCATTTGGACTGATAGCATCATTGCTGTTTATGTCGGCATTACCGATAAATGCACAGAAAATGTCGAAACAAAAAAGGGCTGAGTTGGGGGCTTATTTGTGCGATTCTGCTATCGTGGTGAGTTATGAAGAAAATGAGGCGAAAGCCGAACCCATATTCTGGCTTGCCTTGAAATATCTTGAGGGAACAGAACAGGTGGAGAGAACCTTGGTGTGCATGAGAAACCTGGGAGCAATAAAGAAAACAAAAAACGATACAGACAGCGCTCTTTTCTATTTTGACAAGGCTCTTCAACTCGCAAAAAAAGTGCAATTTCAGACGTACGAAGTGGAATTCCTCATCTTGAAGAAAAATGTGTATAGGGACCTTGAAAAATGGGACTATGACCGGGAATGCCTCCTGAAAATAGACTCGATAATAAATATTACCGATGAAGAGGAGGCTGCAGCAAAAGGCTTGAGATATCTGGCCAAAGAGGCTTATGATACCGGCAAGATGGATTTGGCGGAAAACATTTATAAAAATTTGATTGACAACTTTGGAGAGTTGGACAATCCAAAATTGATAGCTGATTTGTTGTTGGCTTATTATGGATTGTATGAGATCAACCTTGCCAAAAGGAACTTTCCCGCAGCTGCAGATTTTTATGGGAAATACATCCATATGATGAATGCGAAAAATGGCGAATCATTCCCCGATGACAAAGTGGTGCAGTTCTTGAGTCTTGAGAGGCTTTATTTTGAGGCTGATGACATGGATGGCTATTGCCAGTATGAGGATTCGGTGATGAACATCATTCCCAGGTTGCAGGATAATGGCAGAAAGGCATTGGCTTATCATTTCTCAGCATCTTACCGATACAGAAATGGTGACTTTGAGAAGTCTTTGGACTATGCCCTCAAGGCTGACAGCATCATGTCGATGTTGCCAGATGCAATGGGCGAGGATAGGGCGACAACGCTGACGATGATCATCGAAGAAATGATAGAATTGGGGCGTTACGATGAAGCCAGAAAACACATGAAGAAGTTTCTCAATGTATATGAACAAATATATGGAAATCCCTCGATTTATTATGCAAAGGGTTTGTGCAGGCTTGCCAATTTGGAAGCTTTCATGGGCGATGTGAAGACGGGGGGCAGATATTATATCGATGGCTCCAAGATGATGATGGAGAAATTCAGGGAACAGATGAGGCAAGTGTCGTCTGAACGCAGGGAAGGATATTGGCAGAATTTTTCGGATATTCTCTTCGCCATGGCGGGATATGGATACAAAGCTGGATTCAAGTGCGACGATTTCACAACTGCTGCCTACAATGCGCTGCTCTTCTCCAAGGGGTTGTTGCTCGCATCCGACCGCTCTGTTGCTGAAATCATTAGCGAAAAGGGAACGGAGGAAGATTTGGCTCTCTATAATGAAATCAATCAGTTGAGAACTGAATTGGAGGCTATGTCTGCATCTGGCGACACTGACTCCAAGAAGATGGAGGCGATGTATGCCAAATTGTTGAGTGCCGATAACCGACTGGTGGCTCAATGTGCTGCTTACGACGATATAGACAAGTTCGCTGATGATGACTTCGAAAAGGTGAAAAGCGCCTTGGGAAAGAATGACGTGCTGGTTGACCTCACTCATTACTATTCCGCAAGCAAGGGGAAACATCAGTATATGGCTTTCATTGTAACAAGGGACAGGGAATTTCCTTTGCTCATTCCTGTTTGTTTAGGTGAACAGGTGGACTCGCTGGTCGGTGGGGTGAAGTCGTTCAATTCCATATATACCAGCCTGGCGGAGGAGTTGTCGCAAATATGCCTGAAACCGTTGCTGCCTTATTTCAACGGCAAAGGCACAATGTATGTGGTGCCATCGGGAATGTACCATCAGATAGCCTTGGAGGCATTGCCGGTGAAGGGGGGCTTGGCATGTGACAAATACCATATTGCAAGACTGACATCGGCGCGAGAACTTTGCAAGCCTCATCGGGACATGTCCGGCAAAGTGTCCGCCACTCTCTATGGAGGACTCAACTACGACATCACGCCAGAGGAAATGGCAATGGAGAGCGCAAAGTATGATGTGTCGTCGCTCTTCGCTCTCAGAGGGGATGACTTGCGTAGTGGTGGCACGTTCTCACAGTTGCCCTTCACAAAGACAGAAGTGGAGAATATACAGACAACACTGAAAGAAAGAGCCGACGTGAATTTGCTTGAGGGGAATTCCGGCACAGAGGAGTCGTTCCTCGCAATGAGCGGACACTCGCCAGAAATCATACACTTGGCAACTCACGGATTCTATTACACACCACAGGAGGCCATGGAGACATCGTCGCTGGCAGGATACCAGAATGCCATGCATTTGTCGGGACTGGTCATGGCGGGTGGCAATGCTGCCGTAAAGGGTGTGAAACTGGCAGATGGCACTTTGGAAGGATTGCTCACTGCCGACGACATTGCTCGACTCAATCTCGGCAATACCCGACTGATTTGTCTCTCTGCTTGCGACACGGGCAAGGGCAAGGTGACTTCTGATGGCGTGTATGGACTGCAAAGGGCATTGAAAAAGGCAGGAGTGGAAAGTATTGTGATGTCTCTGTGGCAGGCAAGCGACATTGCTGCCAACCTTTTCATGACGGAGTTCTACAAGGTCTATGGAAATGGCAAGTGGGATGCTCACAAAGCTTTCAACAAAGCTCGCAACAAGGTGAGGAAACAATTCCCGGAACCTTTCTATTGGGCGGGGTTCGTCTTGCTTGACTAATGCCTTTCATAACCCAGGCTTCTTAATATGTAATCATTTACCTTTTACCAACATATCATAATGAGCATAGTAATTGGAATCGACGTGGGCATCAGCACCACAAAGATAATAGGAATAAAAGACATGAAAGTGGTGTCGCCAATGCGTATCACGGCTGCCGACCCCGTGACCTCGCTCTATGGAGCCTTTGGCAAGTACCTCTATGAAAACCATATCGAACTGAAAGATGTGGAGCAGGTGATGCTGACGGGTGTGGGGGCTGCATATATCGAGAAACCGGTCTATGGACTGCCTACATGCAAATGCGACGAGTTTGTGGCTGATGGACTGGGGGCGCGATTCGAGTCGGGGCTCGACCGCATCATCGTCGTAAGCATGGGCACTGGTACGTCGCTCGTGCTTTGCGATGACGACGGCATACGCCACATCGGGGGCATAAGCATGGGGGGTGGCACTCTAGCCGGACTTTCAAGAATAATGCTCAAGACCTCTGACATAAACCAAGTATCTGAACTGGCGAAAAAAGGTGATGTCTCGAAGGTGAGCCTGATGATTGGCGACATAAGCCCGAACCCTCTGCCGGGACTGCCTATGAACGTGACGGCATCGCTCTTCGGTAATGCCAATACTGATGCTGCTAAGGAAGATATTGCAATCGGACTGATTCACACCGTGTTGCAGACTATAGGCAGTGCCGCCGTGCTGGCTTCGCTGAATAGTGACATCAAGGAGTTTGTCATGATAGGAAACTTGACTTTGCTTCCTCAGTGCAACGAGGTGTTCCCAATGATGGAACAGCTGTATGGCGTGCGATTCATAATACCGAAATACTCACAGTTCTGCACCGCCATCGGGGCAGCACTCAAATATGTTTATAACAATTAATTTATTACCATGGGAAGTTTTTTTGAAGAAATCTTGAAAGGTGGAATGGGCGATGTGCTTGGTTCCGTTTTCGGGGGCGGTTCGTCAAAAGGCGATAGCAGCGGCGGACTGGAAGACATCGTTAAAAATGTGCAGAAGAAAATGGGTGGAGGCTCCACGTCAGAAAGTGCCACTACTTCTTCGTCATCGGGAGGCGGACTGAGCGACGTGGCAAAGGAGATTCGCCGCCAGGCTGGCAAGTCAGCCACCAACTCTTCCAGCACGAAACAGAGCACCACATCCAGCAGTTCTACCTCAACAAAGAAAGACAGCGGAGGTCTGGGTGACCTTATCAACGACATGAAACGGCGTGCCGGTTTTGAAGTGGAAGACGAACCTGTAGAGGAGCCGAAAACCACTTCTACACGCAAGACTACCAAGAAAAGCTCTGCTGAGAAAGAACAAGATGCCGGAGGCTTGGGCAGCATCTTCGGAAAGGGCATTGACCTCGGAAATCTTGGTGATGTGGCAGGAAGTATTATTAAGTCTATAGTATTGGGAGGACGTTCGATATGAATACAGAGAAATTGAAAGACTCCATCGTATTGACAGCCAAGGCAGGACTTTTCTTTGCCAATTGTGATGGCCAATTCAGCCAAAAGGAGAATGATTTCATTGAGGGCTATATCGCTAGTATCGAGGATGTGGGCGAGATACCCGATGACCTGAAGGCAGAACTGAGGGACACTCTCAACCACCGCTATGCGCTCGATGACATCATTGCCGAAACCATGGATTTGGTGTCCGGGTTCAATGACGACGAGCGCAAAGCCATCCTCTTCACTTTGAGGCAGTTCATTCTCAAGGTGATTTCTGCTGATGCAAGGGTGAAAACCAAGGAGGTGGAGTGCTACGACCGCTGGCTTGAGGCTGTAGGGTTCTGAACTTGTCTCAGTTCACTCTCCACACGTTGAGCGTGATGCCGCCCTGCTGCGACCAGTCGGGAGCGCATACGTAGATGGCATTGTTCAGCCATGCGTATGGGCTGTCGCTGGGAGCCTCGAACTGTGGGGCGGCCTTGAAATAGAACGAGGGCTTGCCGTCGCTGCCGGTGCCGCTGCAGATGACTCCTTTGTTGCGCACGTGAATGTATGTTCCGTCATCGGTCTTTATGGAATAGATGGCTTCCAACTCCGTGCGATTGGTCTTGGGGTCGGCCAACTGATAGTCTGCACCGCCGTTGATGATGGTTCCCTTGATGTTGGGGCCTTCGAAGGTGCCGCCGGTGATGGGTATTACCGTTCGGCGCCCATGGGGTGTGTCGCCCAAGGAATAGGCTTCTCCAAGAGTCACTCTGAGTTGCAACACAAACTCCAACTGTGGTGTTTGTTGTGGGGTGGGGGCTTGGGCGGACAGCGCAAGTGTCATTATCGCCATGCAAGCCGTTAGCAGCATCTTTTTCATATCTTCTAATTTTGGTTACCTGCTTGTTTTGGTTCATGGTATCAGCTCCACATGTTTCACACGTTGACGGCGCCATGTATAGACCACATGGATGTGGCCGTCGCGACTCTGTATGATGGAGGGATAGGAGTATTGCAGTATCGGACTGTCCTCGAGTGTTATCCAGTGGTTCCAGTTGATGCCGTCGTCGCTGCGCAAGATGGATAATGGCGTGCGTGCGCCCTTCTCCTTGTCGGGTTCGATGGGCCACTCGTTGCAGATGAGTGCATATCCTCCGTCGCGTAGGTTGACTGCATCCAGTCCGCTGTTGTTGTTGGGGGTGTCTATCAATTGCAGCTTGCTCCATGTCTCGCCGTTGTCGCTGCTGAATGTCACGCCGATGTGACGGCTGCGGGTGCGGCAGAGGGCTTCCAGACGCCCGTCGGGGAGCACGATGATGCTTGGCTGTATCACTTTCACTCCTTCGTCGGCCTCCACGAATGGCGTGCGACGCCAGGTCTTCCCCATGTCGTCGCTTAGCTCGAAATATATCTTCCACCCATGGCGCTCGTCGCTCGTGGGAGAGATGAGGCGTCCATTGTTCAGGATGGGCTTGTTCTTGATGGGGCCGTAGATGCTGTCGGGCAGTTGCTCGCGCTTGCTCCATGTCTTGCCGCCGTCTTTTGATGTTATGCGCCAGCCTTTCCATCCTGCCACATTCACTCCAATCTTGAAGTAGAGTTGCAATTCGCCTTTGGGGGTCTCGAAGATTACAGGATTCCAGCAGGCCTCGCGGTGGTCGGGGGCAAATACGCCGTCGGCAACCATCTGTGGCGCAGTCCATTGGCTCTTGCCCTTGGGCTTGCGGCTCACCCAGATGCACACGTCGGGGTTGCGCTCCTTGGTGCCTCCGAAATAGGTGGCTATGAGGTCGCCTTTGCGGGTCTCCACGATGCTTGCGGAATGGCATTCGGGGAAGGAGGCTCGTTTGTATAGGAATTCGTCGGCCACCACTTGTGCACCGCGTTGTGGCACCTTGCACTCGAAGTCGTGGCTTCCCGAACCTATCTCCCTCGTCTCTCCGTCAGGCAGACAGGCGGTGGCGGTGGTGTTGGCGGGTATTTCCACGTGCCATCTCAGCGTGCCGCCTTCTTTCTTCCATCGGCTCTTGATGTCGCCGTAGATGCAACGGTAGGTTCCATCTATGTCGTCTATTTCGTCTACTGTGAAGTCGGGCTTCAGGAGTATCTTCTTGAATCCTGGCGAGGAGGCGCGAATGCCCACGATGTCCTCATAGAGCCACGAGAGAAGGTCGCCGAGGAGCATCACATGGTTGCCGCTGTTCATCTTCGGACTGGCAGTGTCGCCGTTCCACAATTCCCAGATGGTGGTGGCTCCATGTTCGGCCATGTAGCCCCAACTGGGGTATTTCTTGTTGGTGGCAAGCAGCCATGCCACGTCGGAGCGGCCCATTTCGGTGAGGCCGTGCATGAGCCATCCTATGCCTATCACACCGCATGTCACGGTGCCGAGGTTTTGGTTTATGATGGCTTTCACGATGTTCTTGCCAACTTCTGTCTTCACATATTCGTCGTTGGTCATGCCGAATGTCAGGGGCAGCAGGTTGGCTGTCACGGTGTTGTTGCCGTAGTAGGTGCTGTCGGGGTATAGTATGTGCCCTGGCACGGTGGTGGTTCCTCTCTTTATGGTGAGGTATGTCTTGTTGAAGGCTTCTTTGGTCAACTTCGCTTCCTCGTCGAAATATCTGGCGTCGTCGCCAAGGTCTTGCAGTTCGGCGAAGTGTTTCATCAACAGGCATAGCCGGTAGTAGTAGGCTGTGGATATGAGTGCTCCGTCGGTGATTCTTGCAGAGTCTTCGCTGTGTATCAGCTTCTCGTCCTCTGGAGGCACGCACCAGTCTCCGTATTTGTCTTTCCGTATTATGCCGTTGCGTTGGTATTGGTATTTCATGTGTTCCAGCCACCGTTTCACATTGGGGTAGAAACGCCGCATGGGTGCTTCGTCGCCATATTGGTTGTACAGCATGTCGAGGGAGAATGGCAGTGCGGCGGGCCATGTCATGTTGTCGGAGTAATAGTTCCAATATGCTGGTGCCACATCGGGGATGCATCCGTCTTCGCGTTGAGCCTCTGTGATGTCGCGCACCCATTTGGCATAGAGGTTGCCATTGTCGAAAAGGAAAGCTTCACCGTAGCATCCGCGAGTGCGGTCTCCCAGCCAGGGCTGGCGCTCGTCGCGTTGTGGACAGTCCACGGGCATACCTTTGTAGTTGCTTTTCACACCCCACACAGCGTTGTGGTACACTTTGTTGAGGATGGTGTCGGTGGAGGCGAAGTAGCCTGTGGTCTCCATCTGGTCGCTCACCACCTCGCCTTCGAAGTCGGAGAGTGATGCGTTGCGTAGTCCGGCTATTTCCGCGTATCTGAAACCATGGTAAACGAATGTCGGGTGCCACCAGGTGCCTTGCTCGTTGCCGTCGGCAACATAGGTGTCGGTGGACTGTGCATGGCGGAAGTTCTCCACCCAGATGTTGCCGGTGGAGTCGAGGCGCTCGGCGAAGCGTATGGTGATGCTGTCGCCTCGCCTGGTGTCTGCCAGTCGTATCTTCAGCCATCCTGCCATGTTCTGTCCCATGTCGAGCACCATCTTGTCGCCTTTCCTCTCGATGTTTCGTGGTGTGATGCGCTCGGTGACGGTCATGTTGGGGGTCATGGCTCCACGCAGGGTGCCTGTGGGTATTGCCACGCGCTCGGCGTTTTGCCAGTGGCTGTCATCGTAGTCGATGCTTGTCCAGCCTGTCAGTGCCTTGCAGGCATCGTATGTCTCACCGTCATATTCGTTGTTGCTCCTGATGGCTCCATCGGCGTTGATTTTCCACTTGTCGTTTGTGGATATCACCTTCCGCTTGCCGTTGGAATATTCCAGGATGAGGTTGGCACGTAGTTTGGGGTATCCGAATTGCGTGATTTTGTATGGCTTCTTGTTTTGCTGCATGGTGTAGTAGCGTCCGTTGCCGAGCACCACTGCCAGGGCATTTTTGCTTTTGATGTATTCTGTCACGTCGAAGGCATTGTAGAGTATTGTCTTGCGGTAGTCCGTGGGGCAGGGTGCGAGCACCTGATGGTGACCGTTCACGTCGATGTCCACCTTGTTTCCGTTGATGTATGCCTCATACATGCCCAGTCCGCCGATATAAAGTGTGGCTTGTTTTATCTCTCCGTCGCTCTCGAAAGTGGTGCGCAGGTATCGTGCGCTGAGTTTGCTGTGTTCTTCTTCCTTGTCCCATGGCATGGCATGGTCAAGGCCTATCCACTGCCCTTGCCAGTCGCTCTCCGTGAGCAGTCCCACGTTCCAGGTGGCTGTGGGGCTCCACTCGCTTTCTCCCTTGGTGGTGGTCACTTTCACTCGCCAATAGCAGCGGGTGTTGCTTCGCAGTGGCTTGCCGGCATACCTCACCCACTGCGACTGGTCGCTGCTTGCGGTGGTGTCCCAGAGGTCGCCTTCCAGGGCGTCTGCCTTCTCTGGCGAAGATGCCACTATGATGTGATATGCTGTCTGTCTTACGTCTTTCAGGTCGTTGTTGGCTTCTATCCTCCATCCCAGGCGTGGGGTGGGGGTGTCGATGCTCATGGGGCGGGTCATCCGCTCTGTGCGCATGTCGGTCACCAAGATGTCGCTTGCTACTTTCTTCTTTGCTGCTTGTGTGGCGAGTGGCATTAGGCATAGCAGCAGTGGCAACAATAGTTTTCTCACCATTTTTCCTCAAGTTTTGTGGCGTTTTTGTCCAAATAGCTTTTCTTGGCGTCAACGGCGATGAGCACCTTGTCGCTGCTGCGAAGGTATGCACCATCAAAGGCAAACTCGGTGGTGGCATTGTCGTATTCGCCAAGATATTTCAGAGTGCCGTCGGATGGGTTCATCACCCATGCGTCTTTCTTTTCTCCCGAAATCTTTGTCAGGTCTATTTTCATGGGCTTGCCGCTGTAGTTGTACACCAGCATGTAGTCGGTGCCTCTTGTGGCTATCACCCTGTCATATCGCTCGCCATTCTGTCCGGACACGATGCTTTGGTCGCCGATGCGGTCGGTGAAGGGGAAGGTGAGCATCAGCCATTTCAGATATTTCATCTGTTGGTAGCCCGGGTCTTTCATGGCATCCCACCATGCTTTCTCTGCTCCAAACGAACCAAGCACTCCGGGGCGCATGAATTGCATGATGCTGTTGTGACCGTAGGTGTGGCCGAAGCACCCTGCGAAGACTGCCCAATAGGCATATCGGCGCACGTCATAGTCTTGCCACCTTGGTGCGGAGAAGTCGTGGAGTCCTTGTGGTATGTCTTCGTACGACGGCTCGCCGTCGATGACGGGTTTCAAGGGCGTTTTCTCGAAACTCATGTCCACGTATCTCCAGTTGTCTTCCTCGGTGTTTTCCTTGATGGTGTAGTCTCCGTCGCCGTTTCTTTGTCCATAGCGTCGGTGCCCGCTTTGGAACATGTTGAAGTCGAGCCATTCCCGGTCGTTGTACCACCATGCGCTGGTGGTGCGGCCTCGTGGATGGAATGTCATCAGGTGGTTGGGGTCGGCTTTCTTTATTGCCCGGGCGAGGGCGTCCCACGAGGCTGTTCCCTTGTCGCCCATGATGTCGCCGCCTATCATCCAGATGATGTTGGGCTTGTCCTTGTATCGTTCTCCGATAAACTTGCCGTAGAGGGCTGCTTTCTTCTCGTCCATCTTGTTTATCTGCGACCCCCAGATGCAGTCCATGGCAATGTATATCCCATTTGCCTCGGCCATGTTCACTATGTAGTCCAGATGGTCCCAGTATCCATAGGTGCCGGCCTTGGTGTATGGGGCGAAATTGAATGTCTCGTCATTGGCTTGTTGTCCGAAGACGTTGTATGTGGGGATGGCGCACAGCACTTGTATTTGTTCCACATTATAGCCCTCTTCTCTCTCTCGTGTGAGGAAGAATTCCACTTCATCGCGGTTGAGTCTTTCCGGCATCAGCCACGAGGTGTTTCCCATCCAGAAGAATGGCTGCCCATTCTCATGCACGAGATAGCGATGGTTGGCAGATACAGTCAGCTTGCCATTCCTCCATGGCTTGTATACATTGGCTGCTTCACTGCCTGCAGCAATAAGGGCCATCATCAGCCCAATAATAATTCTTTTCATATTTGGTCTTTTTTATCTTTCTTTTCTATCTATCCTCTCTCTCTTTCCTCTCTTTCCTCTCTTTCCTCTCATCTCCTCTCTTTTCCTCTCTTTTCCTCTCATCTCCTCTCCTCTCATTTCCTCTAGCTTCCTCTCTTTCCTCTCTTTCCTCTCTTTTCCTCTAGCTTCCTCTCTCTTCCTCTAGCTTCCTCTCTCCCTCTCTCCCTCTCTCCCTCTCTCCCTCTCTCCTCTCTCTTATCTCCCGGTGGCTTTCAGGGTGATTGTCTCGTCCTTTTTTGCTTTGATATCATAGATGTGGTAGCCCTTTTCCATGCTATGCTTCATCTTGTGCCCTTTTAGGGGCGTGATGGAGCGCACGCGTAGCAGCCCCTCCTGGCAAGAGATGATGCGGGCTTGTTGCAGCCTTCCGTTTTCCCATGCCATGTCCACTTCGGCGTTGCCTCTTGCCCTGAGACCGCTCACAGAGCCGCTCTGCCATGCGTCGGGCAGTGCCGGCAGCAGGTGTATGGTGCAATCGTGGCTCTGCAGCAGCATCTCGGCGATGCCGGCGGTGCAGCCGAAGTTGCCGTCAATCTGGAATGGCGGATGTGCGTCGAAGAGGTTGGAGTATGTGCCTCCTTTCTTCTTCTCTGTCCTCACAAGTGTTAGTTGGTCGCCGATGAGCTTGTAGGCATGGTTGCCGTCGAGGAGTCTTGCCCATAGGCACACCTTCCACCCCATGCTCCATCCCGTGGAGGGGTCTCCACGATGGATGAGGGAGGTCTTGGCTGCCTCTGCCAGATTCGGGGTGGAGAGAGGTGATATTTGGTTGCTGGGATAGAGTGCGTAGAGATGCGACACATGGCGGTGGGTGTCATCGGGGTTGTCCCAGTCGTCGAGCCATTCCTGCAACTGCCCCCATCGTCCTATCTTCAGTGGGGCGAGTCCGGCGAGCTTCTCTTCCAAGCTGTCTGCCATGGCGAGGGGGCGTCCCAAGATGTTGGCGGCTTGGATGACGTGGCTGAATAGGTCGCGGATGAGTTCGTTGTCCATTGTGACGCCGGCGGCGGTGTTGGCGCCATGGAGATGCTGGTTTTCGGGAGATAGCGAGGGACATACCACCCAATATGTCTTGGGCTTGCCGTCGATGTCGAAGGTATGGCGCACCATTATCTGGTTGAGGAAGCGTGCCGCACCCTCCATGATGGGGAATACTTCTCGTAAGAACTCCATGTCGCCTGTGTACAGCCAGTGTTCCCAGAGGTGCTGGCACATCCATGCGCCTCCCGTGGGCCAAAGGCCGGAGGGTGCCTTGTCGATGGCTCCTGTGACGCGCCAGATGTCGGTGTTATGATGCAGCACCCATCCATCGGCGCCATACATGATGCGGGCGCTCTCGCGGCCTGTCTCGCTGACGTCACGGATGAGGGAGAAGAGGGGTGCGTTCAGGTCGGAGAGGTTGGTGACCTCTGCCGGCCAGTAGTTCATCTCGCAGTTTATGTTCGTGGTGTATTTCGAGTCCCAGTTGGGAAACATCTTGTCGTTCCAGATTCCTTGCAGTGTGGGAGGCTGGCATCCCTCCTGAGAGGTGCAGATGAGGAGGTATCTGCCAAATTGGAAATAGGTCTCCACAAGGTGGTTGTCTTGACGGCTCTTGAAATCCTCCACCCTGCGGTCTGTGGTGATGTCTTTATAGGCGTCTGGTCCAAGGTCGAGGTTGACGCGGTCGAAGTATTTCTTGTAGTGTGCCACATGGCGGTCGCGCATCGTGCTGTAGTCTTGTCGCAGTGCTTCGCGCAAGATGTTTTCCGAGAGGATGGTGTCGTTGCCGCTGATGTCGTCGTAGTGCTTGAAGTTGGTGGCGATGGCCACATAGAGAATGGCCTCGTCGGCTCCTGTGATGCTGAGCACGCCGTCCTTGGAGGCGATGCGTCCTCCTTTTGCTGTGGCGGTGAGTCTTCCTGTGAATGTCACCTTTCCTTTTAGTCCTTCGTGGTTGGAGGTGGTGCCGCTAAGTGTCACCTCATCGTCTTCGCTGCTGATGGCCACGTCTGCGTGTGGCGAGGTGAGAATGGCATTGCAAGTGATGGCGCCCTTGCGGTTGGCAGTGAGTCTTACGGCGATGACATTCCCTGCGAAGGAGGCTATGTATTCGCGCTTGTAGGTGATGCCGTCGGCGGTGTATCGCGTGGCGGCCACGGCGGAGTCAAGTGAGAGTTCCCGGCAATAGTTTGAATAATCGCCTTGTCCAGGAAAATGGATGTATAGGTCGCCGAAGGGCTGGTAGGGCATGCCGTGGTTGGTGTTGCTTTGCACATGTTGGGTGGCCATGTCCTGAGCTTCCTTGTATTTGCCTTCCCATACGAGTTGTCGCACCTTTGGCAGGTATTCCATGGCGTCGGGGTTGGCGTTGTTGTTGGGGCGTCCTGCCCAGATGGTCTCTTCGTTGAGTTGGAGCCGCTCTGCAGCGACATTTCCGAAGACCATGGCTCCCAGGCGTCCGTTGCCAATAGGCAGGGCCTCGTTCCAATTCTGGGCGGGGCGGTCGTACCATAGTGTGTGTGGGCCGCTTGCCACCGCCTGCGTTGGGGCGAGCATGGCGAGCAGCATGCATAGTATGCTGGCGATGGCTTTTCTCATATCTTTTCTCATAGCATGTATCTTTTTTGAGGTTTTTAGTGCTCCTAGAATCTCCTAGAATCTCCTAGATTCTCTAGATCCTCTAGATTCTCTAGATCCTCTAGATCCTCTAGCATTTCCTCTTTCTTCCTATATCTTCCTATATCCTTTTCATTCTCCCCTTTTCTTTTTCTTTTTATATCTCAGCGTGTTCTCGTCTTCGATGGTGGCCTTGCTTTCATCGAGTTTGCTTTCATCGAGCCCGAAGGCATCGATGAAGAAGCGATAGACAGCCTGCCGCTTGTTGGGGCCGAAGTCGTGGCGCTCTTCTGGCAGGTGGATGTTGCTCACCATCTTTTCAGCTCCATAGAACCCATAGATGCGTTGCAGGTAGGGGAATTCCAACTCGGGTGTTGTGGAGGTCCAGTCACCGCCATCGCTCACTATCATCATTGGCTTTGGCGCGAACATGGCTGCCAATTCGGCATTGCAGGTGCCGCCGCCGCTGAGTTGGATGGGCTTCCCGCTCTCGCAAGGACAGCCGCCATCAAACCACGACGACATGCTCACCACAGGGCAGGAGACTGTAAAGCGGTCATCGAGCACGGAGAGCAATACTGCTTGTGTGCCGCCGCCCGAACCGCCGTTGACTCCCACCCGGGTGGGGTCGATGTCCTTGCGGCTCAGCATCAGGTCGAGGATGCGCAGACCATTGTATGCCTGCATCACATGAGCCTCGCTGGTATGATGGGCTTCTGCACCCACCTCGTCCTCGCTCTCGCCCCATCCCCATAGGTCGTAGCTCACGCAGACAGCCCCCATGCGGGCGAGTGTGGCGTAACGCTTCTGCAAGTCCGCATTGTATCTTCCTTGGTTGAAATGCCCGTTGGGGCAGAGTATGAAGGGGTATCTCCCCTTTGAGGGGCGGCCGTCGCTTTTCTCCCATCCTTTCTTCCATGACAGGGCCTTGGGGGAATAGATGCTTCCACAAATGGTGTGTCCGTTGATGGTGGTAAGCTGGAAATTCTGGACGGTGTATCCATCGTGTTTGCGGATGGGGCCGAACATGTTCGTCTGGGTGATGCACTGCTCTTGCAGCGGGATGATGCCGAGGCGTTCTCTCACTTCGCGGCGCAGGGTGTCGCGACGGGCTTCCCATTGCTCCTTGCTGTCGTAAAGGCCGCTGAGATATGTTATGAGCTTTTTTCCATCGGCTGGCTGTCGCCGTGGATATTCATAGCGTTTCACCTTCCACACGTTCTTTTGCTGGAACACAGGTTTGAAGTCAAATGGGGCGAGTATGTTGGTGAGGGTCTCTTCCACGCTATAGGGCCGTATGCGGAAGTCGGCGTATGCCACTTTCAGACCTGTGGTGTCCATGTCGTATTTCAGACGTATGCCGAATTGCCGTTCCACATCTCCCATCACGTCGCTCAGCGACCGTGTGAAGTGGTTTTCGTAATTCTGTGCTGTCACTCCCATGGTGAATGAAAGCAGGACCATTGTCAGTATCTGTCTCATGTCCTTTTATTTGTTCTTGGATTGTTTTCGCTAATGTTGGTCATTCTGTTGTTGCTGTCAGCCGTCCGATGTCTTGGCGGTGGGCTTTTTTCTCACCGTCAACAAGCAGTGTCAGTCCCTTGCCTTGATGATAGCGTTGCCCGTCCTTGTCCCAGATGATGGTCAGGGCATGGCCTCGGTACATTACGCCATCCAGACAGAAATAGTCCCATTGCCCGGAAGGAACCAGTGGGTTTATCACTATGGTGCCATCGCTCTGCGGACGCAGTCCGACGATGCCGGTGATGACTAGGTCGTTGAACGTGGAGTGGTTGTAGTAGCGCGAGCGCTCACGGTCGCCCATGAGCCATGCGCCGTTTGTCTCGTCGAGGTACTCGCCGATGTATGGCCTTCCTCGGTGGTGCTGGCTCTCAACGTATCTCTCCATCTGATGGAAGAACACGGAGTCGTTCACTACAGGGTCGGCGTAGTCGTTCAGGTAGTTGGCCATGGCTGTCAGTGTCTGTGATGTGGCGAAGGGCCACACGGCACCATCCCATTCGCATTTGCCTGTGCCATGACTGCGGAAGTCGGGGTGCCGCCGCTCTGCCGTTGTCAGGCCGTAGGGTGCCGAGAAGCCTTTGTCGTCTGTCGTCTGCAGCCATGCCATGTCTCGTTTGTGGTCATTGTCGGGCAGGTTGAAATACCATGGGATGAAGCCTATTGCCTCGCGCACGGCTGCCGAGGTGTCGCCACGCAGTGTTTCATAGAATTGGTGGCTTTCGTTCCACAGCTTGGTGTCTATGAGCCTTTTCAATGTGTCGGCTTTTTCCTCGTATAGGTTGGCCTTGGATGTCTCGCCCGCCAAAGTGCAGATGTGGGCAAGGGCCTTGGCGTTGCCATACATGTATGAGTTGATGGTGGGACGTGCGTATTGCTTCTTTCTACCGCCACTGATGCTTTCCTCCATGCCGTCTTGCACGTCGCCCTGCCAGTATAGTCCGTTGGTCAGTCGGTGGGTGTTTTCCCATCGTGAGTACTCTTCCTCAAGTCGTGTCTTCAAGCTGAACAGGAAAGTGGTGTCGCCTTGCACCTTCCACATCTGCAGCACGGCGTGTGGGTTCCACGAACTGAAACGGTCCATGCGTTGCATGGCTTGTCCGTCGTTGCCAAAATACCATGTGCGAAGGATTTGGTGCAGGTAGGTGGTGTCGCGCAGCCAACGGCTCTCCATCACATGGTGGCCTATGGCGCAGGCTATGAGGTTGTAGCGGTCGGCATAGGAGCGGTCAACAAGGAATTCTGTCATGCCATAGCCCACGGGGGTGCGCTTGATGTGCTTGCGCAGTGTCCACCAGCGGTAGTAGTACATCTCTTTGAAATTCTCTTGCGGACAATCGAAGAGTGGTATGTTTTTCTCCATCCATGCCGATGATTGTGCATTGGGTATGGTGGTGACGATGTTCTCGTCTTCCATCGTGTTGAAATGCTCTGCGTAGTGGGCGAAGTCGTCGTACCTCAGGACGGCGGCACATGCGTCGTCGTCGAGAGATTTTGTCTTCATGTCGCTGATGTGGAAGATGGCGGCATTGTAGCGGTCGTCGGCCAGTGGCATGTCGAAGTCTTGGTCGGCAGGAGTGTTGATGTCGGGCTTGTCAAATAGTGGTCCCGTGCGGAAGATTATCCGAGAGATGTTCTCCACCGGGGTGTCAAACTGCCTCTCGCATGCTTTCTTGCCGTTGAGGTAGTATGTGGCTCGATGCAAGGAGGTGGAGAGCACTGCCTTGATGTGGTAGTCTTTTCCTGCCTCGTATTGCCTCAGCAGCGTGCCATAGCGAGCACCGCCTTTCACTCTGATGGTCTTGGTGCTGTCTGCCACGATGCGCGAGCATACGGTCCCTTCGTCGTCCAGGAACTCGATGTCCAGTTCTCCGTGGCTGTCTTGCGACATGCTCAGGGTGAATTCCACCTCAAGTTCCTTGCTGGCAGGTATGATGCGCTCGGCCTTGGCATAGTCGTATGGGTCGCTGTCGTGCAGGCTCATGATGCCGTCTTTCAGTTGGATGGGGCACCATTGTGGCACATACATGTTCCAGTCGGTCATGTCCGAGAGGGTGGCGTATTTCTTGAAGTCGCCGTCGGCATGTGTGGTGGCTTCCATTCGTATCGGCACGTTTATCCTGCTCACCCAGATGTCTTCCTTGTTGTTGGAGTATGTCACCCACAGGTCGCTGTCCTTCGGACAACCGTTGCCTTCTTGTATTCCTCGCGTGTATTGTGGACCATAGCTTTTGTAGTTGCCGCCATGCCGCAGTGGTGTCACCTCGCCGTTCACCAAGGAGAGGGTGGTGTATTCCAGTCCGTCGCTGCTGAGTGAGAGGGCCAATGGCCAGCGGTATTCAGCGGGGTTGTAAACGGTGGCGTATGTGCCGTCGGTGAGCCTCTGCCCCCATATCTTTGCGTTGGAGTTCACAAATCCTGGCGCACGGTCGCATGGCTGACGCCACGTGTTGCCTCCATCGGCGGAGAGACTGGTCACGGCGTGCTTCCATAGTGCCACCTTGCGCCCGTCGGGCAGCGTGTAGCCGCTGAAGGCCTTGTATGCCTTGTTAAGTGGTATTAGCGGGTCGTTGCGGTCGGCTTCTTCCACCCACTGCATCCTTTGCATGGGGTCGGCCACCATGTCGTCCACGGCTTTCACGAAAGCCTTGTCCTTGGATGTCTTGTAATATGGATAAAGGGTGTTCTTGCTGTTGAAGTCGTGGTTGTAGTACACGAAGTAGATTGGTCCGAAGGAGCCGTCGCTCTTCACTTCTCTCACCACGCGACCGATGCCGTTGCCGTCGTTGGGGTCGTCCTTGGGGGTGAGTGCTATGCCGTAGTTGCCGATGGCTATCAGCCTTCCGTTGGGAGCCACATAGAAGCCCACGCGCTGGTGCATGATGGCTTTGGTGTCTTTCGCCTCGATGCCGGGGAGTGATGCCTTGGTGAATCCGTCGGGGACGGGGTATTCAGGGAACAGTTCCACTGGCGTGCTCCAGGTGTATCCGTCCTTCGAGGTCTGTAGCATGGTCTTTCCTGGGGGCTCGTGTTCGTGTCGTGGGTCGGTCAGGTAGTGCATGTAGAACTGTCCGTTCCAATATGCAATCATGGGCTGGTGGTTGTATGTCCATGGCTTTTCCCCTCGCATGGTTTGTATGGAGTGGATGCCTACTGCTGGCTTCAGACCGCCATCGTGCCTCTCTGGGCGTGCTATGGTCTTGCCTGTGTAGTGCACCACATCCCTATTGTATTTGATGAGACCGTCCACCAGCTCTTTTGGTGCCATGAATACCGTGCCGTGCTTGTGTCCCACGGGAAAGCTCACGGCTCCTGTCTGGTCTTGGAAATGGATGAAGTCCTTGGTGCGGTGTGCTCCATAGATGCCATGGCGGTAGGAGTCGTAGTAGATGTACCACCAGTCGCCTAC
Source organism: uncultured Prevotellaceae bacterium (assembly GCA_946406585.1). The sequence continues at coordinate 23,021 of CAMJLI010000007.1, forward strand.
CTTGGCGGTGCTTGGCCCCTCGGTGAACTGCTCGGTGAATGGTTCTGACGATGCGCTCCACGGACCGTAAGGCGACTTCGCAAATGCCACCTTGATGTTGCGCATGGGGCGTGAGTTGTCTTTCACCACCATCACGTAGTCTTCTTTTCCTCTTTTCACCAATGTGGCATCAATGTCGCTGTAGTCGGGGTCGTAGAAAAGGCGGGTGGGGGAGAACTTCTTGAAATCCTTTGTCGTGGTGTAATACAGGCGGTGGTTGTTGAGATGGTCTTCTTGATGGTCGGGAAAGCGGCCCGGGACACAAGAGGCCCATACTATGAGAAACTGCCTCTTCACATCGTCGTAGAACAGTTCTGGTGCCCATACGTTCACAGTGGTGGTGTCGGGCATCACCTCTATCAGCCGTTGCTCGCTCCAATGTATCAGGTCTTTGGATGATGCGTAGCCAAAACCTCGGTCGCCGCGCCACGAACTGGTCCACACAAGATGGTAAGTGCCGTCGGGGCCCTGCACAATGGATGGGTCGCGCATCACTTTCTGGCGTCCTACATGTGGTGTGAGGAAGACTCCTTGGATGCTGTCCCAGCGAATGCCGTCGTTGCTGTAGATGAATCGCAGGCCTTCGGTGGCAGGCTCATGAAATGAGGTGGACAGGTAGATGTCTTGGGCATAAGCCAAGCCGAGCATCATGGCAAATAGAAGTGTGAGTACGTGTCGTCTATTCATGTAACAAAGCCTTTCTTATTTGACGTAATCCCCCCATAAATGTAATTAATTAAGGTATTCAAAAAATCACTATTACCATCCTCCAACAATTCAGAGTATTCAGATTCCTCCGATTATTCGGAGTACTCCGATTACTCCGATCACTCCGATTATTCCGATTACTCAGAGTATTCCTATTCCTCCTCTCCCTCCTCTCAATAGTCAATAAAAAAGCGTGACACTATCCTGCCACGCCCTTTTACAACCTTTGTTTCTATTCAGTATCGATTCCTCCCGAACCATCCTGATGAATTCCTAACCTAATAACCACTTTTACTAAACCAAAAAAATAATTAAATTAAACATTGAAACGAAATCATTTTTTGTGGTATGATCACTATTCATTTTCCATCTTGGCGCTAACGCCATAAACTAGGCTTTTTCGCATAAATTATTATGCATGACTAAGAGTGTTGTAATCTATCTTGGAAAAAAGGCTTACATTGCTTTGTTTCAATTTAACAATTTTGTACTATAGTGAGTCACTTGTACGTTGTTAAGATTGCTTTATTTTGACAGTCTTGGAAAGAGTGCTGAAACACTACTAATTCGAATGATTCCTTTATGAAATTTTACTTTGTTGTTGCAAATTTACTGAATAAAGGAGCACACCCACACTTGATAAGGTATTTAATATGTGCCGTTTTGTATCATGGATACAATCGGGACGAAAATAGATACATTCTGGATTGCAAAAGTTAAAATAATTACCAATCATCCAAATATAAATGGCTCTGAAGGCTGATAAACCTTATTTTTATGTATATTTGTAGGTGAGTTTCAAAAAATAGTCCGCGATGCTTTTTTGAACTATGTGAGAAAGCAAATACACCTGTTAGAAAAACCAAAAATACATGAATACGTTTCGCGCTCTGGCAATGTGGTTGGTCTTTGCTCCATTTCTGACATGCACTGCCAACAATTATTTCTTTCGAACTGTAGATGTGAAAGATGGTCTGTCAGATAATTTCGTAAGGGATATTTCAAGCGACAGTTATGGGTATGTCTGGTTTTCCACCATCAACGGACTTAGCCGTTACGATGGCTACCGCCTGCACAGCTACATGCCGCTGCAGTTTGGTGGACACTCCAACGATGTCAAGGCCGTAAGAGAGACTGCCGACTCCACATTGTGGATGCTAAGCATGGGTGAACTGTATACCTATACACGTTCAAAAGACATTTGGAAGAAGGATGGAGCCGAACGACTTTCCAAACTCGGCGTGGAAGGGCAAATGAAGGTGTTCTATGTGGATGACAAGCACAATCTATGGGTGGCAACAGAAAATGGATTGTACAATTATGACTATTCGAGAAAAAAGTTGAAGTTTATCGCCAACTTCAGCAATTCGCCTATCTTGCACGTGGTGTCGAAGAACGACTTCGCTGCTGTCGTCACAACAGATTACAAGATATATGAGGTGGCTCTGCAAGAAGGCCGACTCATACCTGTAGGGCAGGCGCCAATAGTGGACTACAATCGTGACAGTCATGTGTTTGTCGACAACAACATGAACTTATGGTTATACAATTCTCATTCTCTCGCAGGTACGCAGTGGCTCTTCTCCATCAAGACACGGCAATGGAGACAACTGCCTGAATTGAAGATGTTGGGAAACGTGCTTGTGAATACCATCGCAGAGACTAATGATGGCAACCTGTGGATTGGCACGGGCAATGAGGGCATACATGTCTTTTCCTATACCAACAATGGGGCAGGGCTTGAAAGAGTGACAAAAATGAAAGCCTTCAAACCGTATAGCAGCCACATATCTTGCTTCTATCTCGACAACAACAACACCATGTGGGTGGGGTCTGCCAAACTTGGTGTGGCGTTCACCGACATGAGCAGTCCCAATTTCAACATCGTCCCTACCAGCGACTACGAAGATGTGAGTTCTCTTGTGCAAGACCGCAACGGCAATCTGTGGATAGGGTTCGACGGTGGGGGTGTCATGATGAGGTCTGCCAATGGCACAGAATCGCATTTCTCGGCGCAGCGCCAGCAGTTGCCTTCCGACATCGTAACTTCTCTTGTCATCAATAATGACGGTACTATGCTGGTCGGCACTTACGGTAGCGGCATTGCAAGACTTGAGGGCAACAGATTCTCTCCCATCTACAGCCAATATGCTCCTCTGAAATATGTAAAGGCCATGGCATACGACTCGAAAGACAACTTGTGGGTGGCAACGGTGGACAAAGGGGTGGTGAGAGTGCGCACCGACGGCAACATGACGCATTTCACGTCAGACAACTCGTCACTCATATCCAATGGCGTGTTGTGCCTAGCTTGCGATTCGTTGCATAATGTAATGTACATCGGCACATCGCTGGGGGTCTCAACCTATGATTGTGCCAAAGAACAGTTTGTGAAAAACAGTCCTCTCGAAAAACTTAAAGGTTCTTTCGTGTCGGCATTGATGGTGTGCAGCCGTAACATCCTGTGGATAGGCACGAGGGACGGACTATGGACATATTGTTCTAAACACAATAACATCAGGCATTTCACCACCGACCAAGGAATGTCGCACAACAACATCAGGGCATTGGTGAGTAGTGGTGACAAGGTGTGGGCAAGCACTGATAATGGATTGACAAGCATTTCCCTGAAAAATGAAAACGATGCCTTTTCATACAAATGTTATCCTTATTTCGACTCTGACGGCTTGGACAATGTGGTGTTCTCCAATAATGCCGCCCTGACAACCAATGACGGCACCGCATTGTTGGGGTGCTTTACAGGTCTTGTCAGCATACAGCCGGGGAGCACTTGCATGCACTATCCGAAGATGAAACTGCGTTTCACCGACTTCCTGATCAATGGAGAAATGAAGCATGTCTCTCCATCTGGCTTTACTGTAAAATACAACGACAGACTCAGAATCTACGTGTCGGCAATGATGCCTGCATTAAATCAAAAAATAAGGTACTTCTATAGGTTCAAGGGGGATGAAGAATGGATGAGGGCACCTGGAAACATGCTCTATTTTGTTTCGCTACATCCCGGAAACCAAGTGCTGCAAGTGAAAGCCGAAGTGGCGGGAGTGACAAGGAGCGAGATAGCCGAACTGCCATTCAACGTGCTGCCGTCGTTTTGGTTCTCCAAGACGGCTTTAATGCTCTACCTGCTATTGCTCGCTGCTCTCATATACTTCTTCTATAAAGCCGCGCAACGAAGGCAGAAACGTGAGTTCGCCATCAGGCAGCTGGAACTCAACTTGGAGAAATATGAGATGGAAGAGGAGAAAATCAGATTCTTCACCAACATCAGCCACGACCTGAAGACTCCATTGACACTGGTGGTGGCACCGTTGGAGAAGATAAGAAACACCAACCTGCCTGCTCCAATACGAACCGAAGTGGATGTGGCATGGCGCAACGCGAGGCAGCTGCATGAACTAATACTGCAACTGCTCGACTTCCGGCACTTGGATGTGGGAAAGGAGAAACTGCATCTGAAACATGGCGACATCGTGGGCTTTGTGAGGCAAACAGCGCAAGGTTTCTCCTATTATGCCACAAGAAAGAATGTCAACTTGCAGTTGGACCTGCCTCCTGATGCCGTGGAGATAAACTTCGATGAAAACAAGATGCGGAGAATCATAACCAACCTGCTGTCCAACGCTTACAAATACAATGTCGACAATGGTTCGGTGATAGTCTCTCTCGACATGCTGTCTGATGGTGAAAAACAAAAAATGGTGCTCTCCGTCACTGATACCGGCATAGGGGTGAATGACAAACGCCATGTCTTCGACAGGTTCATGCAAGAAACTCATGGACAGGAACAAGAGGGTAGTGGACTCGGACTTCATATCGTGAGGCAATATGTGGAAATGATGGGGGGCACAATCTCGCTGGAAGACAACAAGCCCAAAGGCTCCATCTTCACCGTGACACTGCCTGTGGCCGATACTGTTGAAGTGGAAAAGGAGACACACACCGACAAGGATGCCACTGTGATGGCAGATGGACTTGTCTCAGATGAAGGCGTGAAGGATAAGCCGGTGGTCATGGTGGTGGAAGACAACGGCGACGCACGGGAATTCATGCAACGAAGTCTTGACGACGAATACAAGGTGCTCGTGGCGGCAAATGGCAAGGAGGCTCTGCAACTGCTGTCGAAAGCCGACAACGTGAGCATCATCGTGAGCGACGTCATGATGCCGGAGATGGATGGCGTAGAACTTTTCAGACACATAAAAGGCAATATCAACTATTCTCACATCCCCGTGGTCTTCCTTACAGCAAAGAGCGGCGACGAGAACATCGTGGCTGGCCTGAAAGAAGGTGTGGCCGACTATATCACCAAGCCTTTCAGCCTGGCGGTGCTGCGACTGCGCATCCAAAAGATTTTGGAATGGACGCAAAATGCACACAGCAGGGTTTCACAAGGCTTCGACATCAACCCAAGTGAAATCACGGTCAGCTCGCTCGATGAGGAACTGATAAGCAATGTGATGGCAAATATAGAAGCCAATATCCAAGACGTAAACTACTCTGTGGTGCAACTAAGCAGTGCTGTGGGCATGACTCGTGGACACCTTTACAAGAAACTGATGGCCATCACGGGAAAGTCCCCCCTCGAGTTCATACGTATAGTAAAGATGAAACGTGGAAAAAGCCTCCTCGACCAAGGCAAGACAAACATATCGGAAGTCGCCAATATGGTGGGCTTCTCGGCAAAGCAGTTCTCTCATTATTTCAAGTTGACCTATGACGAGACTCCCTCTGAATACTTGAAAAGAATAAAGCAACAACCTTAATACATCAAAAAATGACAAACCAGAATCTCGTGAGAATCATACTGGCGGCTTTTGCTTTCCTTGCAGCAAATGTAGTCCAGGCCGGCAAGTACCAACACTTCAAGGTGTCAACATATATCAGGGCGCAGGACGTGGCACGTATGGAGGATGACAAGTTCCTGAAATCCACCTGGGAGACGGTAAGCAGTCAGGTGGACCTCGACAAAATCTATATCGAGACTCACCGCGATGCCTTCATAGTGCCGGAAAAGACCATCAACAAGGTGAAGAAATTCTTCCTTTCCAAAGGTCTTGAGGTGGGGGGAGGCATAACATTCACCAGGTCTGAACCAACAGATTTCGAGACTTATAGCTATGCTCGTGAGGAGGAACGCCAACAGGTGAAGCACATCTCCGAATATACAGCCAAGTTCTTTGACGATTTCATTCTAGACGACTTCTTCTTCATCGACTTGAAAAACGATGACGAGATAGCTGCCAAAGGCAACAAGAGTTGGACTGAATATCGCCTGAGGCTGATGGCTGATGCCGGACGGGAACTGGTGGTGAACCCTGCCAAAGCGGTGAACCCAAAGGTGAAGGTGATAATAAAATACCCCAACTGGTATGACCATTTTCATGGCCTGGGCTTCAACCTCGAAGAGGAACCTGGCTATTTCGATGGATTGTGGACAGGAACGGAGACAAGAGACCCAGGGTCGGCTCAACATTTGCAGAACTATCTCAGCTACAACATCATGCGCTACTTCGACAATATAGCACCTGGCAGAAATGGTGGTGGATGGGTGGATGCTGGTGGCATACACATGAGCATGGACCGCTATGCAGAACAACTGCACCTCACCATGCTGACGCATACGCCGGAAATAATCCTTTGGAACTACATGCAACTGGCGGAGGTGAAGATAACACCTGCCATGCGGGCGCCATGGCAGAATGATGGAGGCAACAGCTTCCGCTACGACGACATGGTGGCGCCTTTCACCAAGAATGGCAAGACTGTCACTCCCACCACTATGGCTCGATTTGCCGACCAGACCCTACACCAAACAGACATGCTGATGGGCAAACTCGGCAACCCGATAGGACTGGTGTCGTATAAGCCTTACCACTCTTCTGGAGAGGATTTCTTGCAGAATTATCTCGGCATGATAGGCCTGCCCATGGACATGCACCCGCAATGGGTGGAGGGACGGCAACAGATATTGCTCACCCAGCAAGCTGCCAAAGACCCACAAATAGTGAAGAGGATAAGGCAACAACTGAAAAAGGGTGGTGATGTCATCATCACTACGGGGCTGCTGAAAGTCATTAAAGACCAACTCGCCGATGTGGTGGAACTGTATTGTGGAGACCTCAAGGCAATAGTCAACGACTTTGGCTTTGCCGGCAAGTCGGAAAGGGAGTTCATCATACCGCAGGTGAAGTATTTCACCAACGATGCATGGGAGGTGGTGAGCGCCGGACGACCACTCAGCGGCGGCGTGTCGGGGTATCCCATACTGCTGCGCGACACTTACTCCAAGGGCATGCTCTTCGTCCTCACCATTCCTGATGACTTTGGCAACCTATACGACTATCCCGCCGGCGTTCTCAACATCATACGGAGGGCCATGAGCAAAGATGTGGGGGCGTACTTGGAAGGTCCTTCCAAAGTGTCGCTCTTCGCATACGACAACAAAACCATGGTGGTGGAGAACTTCAACGATGATGCGGTGAGCCTTCGAGTGGTTGTCAATGACAAGGTGAACTCACTGAGCAATCTCATCACTGGCGAGAAACTGATGCCTGCAGAGGTGAAATACAGCCGCAACCGTTTCTATGGATATTCCGAAACACAGACGGTTTTCGATATCAAACTGCCTGCCCATAGCTATGTGGGACTGGGCTATTAAGTGGAATGCATTATCATTTTTCAGCTTGGCGCTTATGCCAGGTTGCATCCAAAATCATGAAAAATATGAAAAGAATATTGCTGAAAACAATCTTTGCCGCCGCCATGCTGACTACCTCGACAGGGTGGGCGCAGAACAACCCCTCGAAGCTGATGGGGCATGAATCTCAGATAGAGTCCATAATCAAGCAAATGACGCTGGAGGAGAAAATAGCCATGCTACATGGCAAGAACATGTTCTCGTCGGCTGGAATAGAACGCCTTGGCATCGCCGACATGGAATATGCCGATGGGCCTTTCGGCATTCGTGAGGAGATGGAACCTCATTCGTGGAATTCTGCACACTTGGAAACCGACTCTGCCACTTTCTTTCCCACAGGGTCGGCTCTGGCGGCAACATGGAGCACCGAATGGGCATATGCCTATGGACAGGGCATGAGCCGTGAGGCGCGGTTGCGTGGAAAGGACATGATCCTGGGGCCTGCCATCAACATACAGAGAATGCCTACTGGTGGCAGGACTTACGAATACCTCAGCGAAGACCCTCTGCTCAGCGGGGCGCTGGCGGTGGCTTACACTCGTGGAGTGCAGGATAATGGCACCGCCGTATGCCTGAAGCACTATGCGCTGAACAACCAAGAGAACTACCGTGGGTTCGTGGATGTGCGCATCTCCGACCGTGCCATGCACGAGATTTACCTCCGACCGTTTGAGATGGCTGTGAGGGAGGCTGATGCATGGGGCGTGATGGCAGCATACAACAAGGTGAACGGACGATGGTGCTCCGAGAACGAACCGCTGCTTTCCAACATCTTGCGAAAGCAATGGGGGTTCCAAGGCATGGTGATCAGCGACTGGGGTGGTGTACACTCCACCGTGGATGCCGTGACGGCTGGCATGAATGTGGAGATGCCCGGACAGAGATACATGGGGCAGGCTCTGCTCGACTCCGTCAAGGCTGGCAAGGTGAGCGAGGAAATCATCAATGAACGTGTCAGGGAGATTCTGAGGGTGAGGCTGACGGTGAAGCCGATAGCCAAGGATGATGCCAATAGGGAGCCGGTGGGCAGGCCCGAGGAGATGAACACTGCTTTGGAGGTGGCTCGACGCTCCATCGTGTTGCTCAAGAACGAAAGCCTGTTGCCGATAGACACCAGGCGCATCCGGAGCATCGCCGTCATAGGCGAGAATGCTGTTGCCAAGATGGCTCAAGGTGGTGTGGGGGCTGGCGTGAAGACACGATGCGAAGTCACTCCTCTTGAAGGATTGCAGAAATTGTTCGGCGGACAGGTGAAGATTACTTATGTGCCAGGATACAAGAGTTTCGACCGCGACAGCCGGAACAAAAAGATGGAACCTGTGCAAAAGGCTGACCAGAAGCTGCTCGCACAGGCCGTGAAGGCTGCCAAACGTGCTGACATGGTGATTTTCTTTGCCGGCGACAACCGTGAGGTGGAGACTGAAGGTTCCGACCGCAAGTCCATCATCCTGCCTTCTGGCCAGGATGAGTTGGCTAAGGCATTGGCAAAGGCAAGCAAGAGGATGGTCACCGTGATAGTGTCGGGTGGCCCTGTGGACGTGTCCGTCGTAAGCGATGTGTCGGGGGCGTTGATTGCCTCTTGGTTCAATGGCTCCATGGGTGGACAGGCATTGGCCGAAGTGCTTGCTGGCAAGGTGTCGCCATCGGGCAAGCTGCCCATGACTTGGCCAAAGGCTCTCGAAGACGTGCCGGCATACGCCACAGGCTTGTATCCGCAGGATGTGAAGAACAACAGCCAGGGTGACATCTTCGTGGGACTGGTAAACAACCAGAGCAACGAGAGAAGGCAACAGCTTGTAGCCAACTACTCTGAGGAAAGCATGGTGGGTTATAGGTGGTTCGATGGCAAGGATGTTGCTGTGGCTTATCCTTTCGGATTTGGTCTCAGTTATGCGCAATTCGAATATGCCGACTTGAAGATAAGGCCCACGGCAGAGGGATTTGATGTGGATTTTGTCATCTCCAACAATTCTGCCTTCGATGCTGAGGAGGTGGCTCAGGTGTACGTGTCGCGCCCGAAGTCGAATGTCGAGCGTCCAGTGAAAGAACTGAAAGGTTTCAAGCGCGTCACATTGAAGGCTGGCGAACGAAAGAAAGTCACCATACCTCTCCGACGCTCCGACCTTTGTCATTGGGACGAGCCGGCCCAGACATGGATGTTGGAGTTGGGAAAGATGAAGGTCTGTGTGGGCGGGTCTTCTGACAACCTGCCTTTGCAAATTGAAACTGAGATATGAAAGAAAGAGGGTGCTCTCATCATGAATGAGCACCCTCTTTCTATATATAAACACATGGTGGCAACGCAAGGACTTATCTCACAAGCATTTTCTTGCCGTTCTTGATGTATAGGCCTGGCCGCAGGTTGCTGGCATTCATCTGCCGGCCTTGCAGGTCGTAAACCTTCCCCGTGCTCTCACCATCCTTCCTTGCACTTCGTATGCTTGTTATTTCCTCCGTGGTGCAGAAAGTGAAATAGGTGGGCGATTCATACTTGGCGGTGGAGGCGTCTTTCAGGTATAGTCCCGTGCCGATGTTCTTTAGGGAGAAACCCTTGCCTTCCTCATATTGGATGTCCCACAAGGCACCATTCCTGATGTCTTGCCCGTTCTGGTTGTTCAAGCCGAGAATGAAGCAGCACCAGCCATCGGTGGGTTGGGAGTTTAGATAGCCTGGAC